>CALUQF010000095.1 GCA_944322835.1 Candidatus Gastranaerophilales bacterium
TTTTTGTTTTTTTCTTGCAGGCTAACATAGCCCCCTCACCGCATCCGTAGTTTTCGGCTCCCGCCTCAAACACGGCTGCTCCTCTCCCGTAGGGCGAGGGAAAATTTGAATACTTTGATAACCAGATAGCAGCATGAAACTTACTCTACAAATAATTATATTCATTTTTTTTATAAATTGTGATACACTAGAAATTGGTATGGTGGTATGACGATATTTGACGAGAATTTAATCCTTGAAACAATAAATATGATAAAGCTTCACAATTTTGATATCAGGACTGTGACGCTTGCTGTAAGCTTGAGAGACTGCATTTCTGAGGATGTAAATATTGTATGCGACAAAATCAAATTCAAGCTCGATAAATATGCAAAAAATCTGGTTCAATATGCTGATGATATTGAAAATGATTATTCCATACCTATTGTTAACAAACGTATTGCCGTGACTCCAATATCGCTTGTAGGAGAATCTTGCAGGGATAAAGATTATATAAAAATAGCCCGTACTCTTGATGATTGTGCAAAAAATCTCGGAATAGATTTTATAGGCGGGTTTTCTGCTCTTGTTGAAAAAGGGTTTACAAAAGGTGATGAGGCATTGATTAATTCCATTCCGGAAGCGCTTGCATCTACGCAGAGGCTTTGTTCATCGGTGAATGTCGGAACTTCTAAGGCGGGAATTAATATGGACGCTGTTTTAAAAATGGCGGATATTATTAAGAAATCTGCAGAATTAACTGCTGATAAAGACGGACTCGGAGCTGCAAAGCTTGTAGTTTTTTGTAATTCTGTCGGTGATAATCCGTTTATGGCAGGAGCTTTTTGCGGATATGGTGAACCCGAGTGTGCATTAAATATAGGTGTATCCGGCCCCGGTGTTGTAAGAGCAGCACTTGAAGATTTAGACAAAAAAGCTGATTTGGGTGTTCTTGCATCTAAAATAAAACAGACTGCATATAAGATTACAAGCAGCGGCGAACTTATTGGAAGAAAAATGGCTGAAAGACTCGGTATTCCATTTGGAGTAGTAGACCTTTCTCTTGCTCCGACTCCTGCAATAGGTGATAGTGTCGCACAGATTTTTCAGGCAATGGGGCTTGAACATGCGGGTGCTCACGGTACTACGGCAGCGTTAGCTATGCTTAATGACGCGGTGAAAAAAGGCGGGATTATGGCAAGCTCTTATGTCGGCGGGCTTTCAGGGGCGTTTATTCCGGTGTCGGAAGATGCAGGTATGATTGAGGCGGCAGCTAGAGGATATTTAACTTTTGATAAACTAGAAGCTATGACCTGCGTATGTTCTGTAGGTCTTGATATGATTGCAATCCCTGGTGATACTCCGGCTTTAACTATAGCAGGAATGATAGCGGATGAGGCTGCTATCGGAATGATTAATAAAAAAACTACGGCTGTAAGAATTATTCCTGCTCCGGGTAAAACTGTCGGTGATAAAGTAGTGTTCGGCGGGCTTTTAGGTGAAGCTCCGGTTATGGCAGTTAACAGGCTTTCTTCTGCGGGGTTTGTGGAAAGAGGCGGAAGAATTCCGGCGCCTGTACATAGTTTGAATAATTAGAGGTATAAATTAATGGCAACTTTTAAAGACATGGAAGATAGTTTAAAGAATTTTATGATACAAGAGCAGTCTGACGCACACAACGTTAAGACGGTTAACCTTGCTAAATACAATAATATAAAAATCTGGATGGATTTAACAAAATACGTTCAGCCGCATTTTTTTGTGAGAGTTTCGATTTCAGAAGCAGTTTTTGCTTTGAGTGACTGTTCGAAACTAAATGGCGGGTTGGGGTACGAGGAACGATTTATTATAAAATGGTTTGGAAGAATGGGGATTAAAGAGAAATTGACTGAACTCTGGGAACATGCTTCCAAAAATAAAGAGGATAAATAGAGGTTTAAATTGCAGTATAAAGACTTGGCAGTTAATCCTGTAAGTGTTGTTTTACAGCTTGTCGGGGCAAAGTGGAAAATCTTAATAATCAGAGAACTTCTAAAAAAAGAGATGAGGTTTGTAGAGTTAAAAAACAAGCTTGGCTGTACGGCAAAGGTTTTAACTAACTGTTTAAAAGAGCTTGAGGAGGACGGGCTTGTTGTTAGAGAGGAAGAGGCATTAAAAGTCGAGTATTATTTGACTGATATAGGTTATACGCTAAGACCCGTAATAGATGCGATGCAGAAGTGGGGCAAAGAGTATAAAAGACTTAGGAAATTAATGGAGAGGATAAAATAATGGATATAAAATATTTAGGTCATAGTGCATTTGAATTTAATATTAATGGAAAAAAGATTTTAATAGATCCGTTTTTATTTTGTGTTCCTGAATACAAAATAGAGCATATCAACGATATATTTGTCACTCATGCGCACGGTGACCACCTTGGAAATGCCATAGAAATTTCACAAAAAACAGGTGCACCTATTACAGCAATATTTGAGCTTGCTAATTATTGCGCTAAAAAGGGTGCTATTGCAACTGATATCGGCTTAGGCGCTTGGCAGGATTACAGCTGGGGAAGAGCTATTGCGGTTCCGGCCTTTCATTCAAGCTCAACTCCAGATGGGGTTTATGGGGGATGCCCATGCGGATTTGTATTTGAAATAGATGGCCAGACAATTTATCATGCAGGAGATACTTGTTTAAATTCTGAAATGAAAATGATAGGAGAAGTTTACAGACCTGATATTGTAATGCTTCCTATCGGAGGAAAATATACCATGGATATTGAACATGCTGTTACAGCCGCTGAATGGCTCGGAGCAAGTGAAGTGATTCCTATGCATTACAACACGTTTGATGCAATAAGTATTAATATAGAAGAGTTTGAACGTCAAATCCGTGAAATTGGCAAAATGCCAAGAATATTAAAAATTGGAGAATAGTAGGCTAAGTATTGCAGATATTAGAAGAGTAGAGGGCGCATTATCCTATTTTTGCTCTTATGCGTTCTATAAGTTTTTTAATACTACTTTTTTCTTCTTCAGGAATATCAAAATTTATATATTCTTCAAAATACTCTATTGCATCGTCATAGTCATTTCTTGCGAGGAATAAGATTCCGACTTTTTTATAAGCAAGAGTAAACTTATCATTAACCGCAATCGCCTTCAAATAATTGGAAATAGCTTTATCTATTTCGTTATTTGCCTCATATGCTTGCGCTAGCGCATAATACAAAAGTTCGTTGTTTTCTTTATACTCAATAACATTTTCGAAATTGGAAATTGCACTCTCATAATCGCCAAGTTCAAAGCAAACATGCCCTAAATCATAATCCGCATCATAATTTTCAGGCTCGCCATCTAAAACCCTTTCTAACTCAACAATCGCATCTTCCCATCTTTGGTCTTCTATATAAACTCTCGCAAGCAAATGTGCTAAAGCCAGATTATCAGGAAGCTCGTAAGTTCCTCTCTGCAAAGTCCCTAGAGCTGAAGATAAATCTCCGGCCTTATAGTATAAATCCGAAAGATTAATATAAGCCTGTGCTAGCTCAGGATCAAGCTCAATAGCTTTTGTATAAAAATTCTCCGCCTGCTCAAAATTCCCGATACAAGCATAAGCAACACCCATATTGTTGTAAACATCTGCATTATCCGGCTCTGTCTCTAAAACCGAACTAAATGCATCAATAGCTTCTTTATACTTACGTTCCTTAAAAAGGCCCATTGCCTTATCTATTTTTTCAGACATTATAAATCCTCTTCCTCTTTTGTATCAATGTTATGAATAATTGTTCTGACATTCCCCTCAGCAACAAAATCTTTCGGATCCATTGTCATTTTGATTTTATCAGCAATAATATCTTTATCCTGCTGAATAATTTTCGAACGTCCTATAAAATATACCTCATTCGGCTTACCAGTCTCTTCATTAGGAAATACTGAAACCTTTGGGCCTTGAGCATAATAATCGTCATACCAAATTTTTACGTGTCCGCTTCCGATATAAGAATTCTGTTTTTTATGGTATTGCTGATAATCAGAATGGATTACGAGTTTTTTCCCGTCATCGGAGATTGCTGTTGTTTTAGTATTTCCGCTGACGCTCATCTCATCTGTTATAGGATTATATACAAAATGATGTCCTTCTGATTCATTATGTTCCTGCTTAACCCTTGCATTACCAATCAGGTCAATTTTTCTTAATCCGCCTTTTTCGTCTGCAATGATTACAGCCTTATCGGAAAACGTATCTATATCCTTATACTTAATAGTAACAGCTCCGGTGCAAACCATTACGCTGCTTTTGGTGTCATATTCCTGAGCATCGGCATTTATTACAACAATAGGAGTGTTTCCTTCTGTTATAATTGATTGTGCTTCTCCCTCAGCCCTTACAATCTTGTTAATCAAAGAAACTTGCAGGATATTTGCCTTAACCTCTCTTTTTTTATTTTCATTTACCTCATAAGCGTAAGGTTTGTCATAAAATGTAGCAGTATCAAGCTTGTTTCCGCGCCTTATCGTAACATCGGCCCTATTGCTTTCAACTGTCAGGTTATCAAGCTTAACTTTAACTCCGCCGTCCAGCTTAATCTTCTTTTCTTTATCAACAAAGTTCTGGGTTTTTGACTCGATTATCAAATCGGAAGAAAAAACCGCCAAGCTTGAAAATATTAACAATGAAATTATTAAAATCTTTTTCATTATTTCTCCTTATCGCTAAATATTTTAGTAGTTGTTTTGCCTGTAATTCTGAATTTTTCATACCCCGGACTTATAAACCCTTTTTCCGCAGTTGCAATCATTTCTTTGTTTTTTTTGATAAGTACATGTCCTTCCGCTACGGTTTCTTTGTCCGAACCGGCCCAGGTAAGTTTGTCTGTATTAAGCGAAGTGCCATCTTCCAGAACAATAAAAGTATGATCGTATAAAGTTATTACACCGCTCTTTTCATCGTACGTTCCTTTCGAGGACTGGAAGCTCATTGCAACTTTATTATCTTTATAAAAATTTCCGATTACATTGTTAAGAGTTGCAACACTATGGTCATTGCTATAATTTCCGGTCTCGCCGTATATTTCAAAATACTTATTTCCATCTTTAGTTTCTGTGATAATAATCCCCAGCGCATCAACCTTCTGTTCATCTTGCTTTCCTTTAATTTGCGAGCGGTTAAAGTTTGCAGTAATAACTCCGGCAGAAATAAAAGCCCAAGCCATTACAAAAATAACACCTAATATCGCTATCAGATAGGTGCGTTTTTTTTTGTCTATGTTTTGAAATCTCTCATAAATCTTTTTAAGATTTTCCATAAAAATATTTTAGCATAAATAACGAGTTTAGAAAAAGATGTTGCAGTTTTATTTAAATAGCTGTGCAATGCCCGTCCAAAATTGAAAAAAAGAAAACAAATCGGTGAGGGTTGATGGATTGGTTGAGGGGTTTATAAGTTTAGGAGTTTAGGGGAAGTTTTTGTTGGGCAGGAATGCCCAACTTGCTTTCTACAGTTATTGGTGCAAAAAGTTGCATCCTACCTGCTGATTTAATATTTGTAAATGACTCCTCCCCGAAATCAAAGATTTCGACCCTCCTACAAGGGGCGGGTAAGCTGTACACCAGGAGTGGAGCCACCCCTCTCCTTACAGGAGAGGGTAGAATTTCAAGTTGAGCGTAAGCGAAACTTAGAAATTCGGGTGAGGGGGCGGTTTATGCCCAGATATCGTGTAATATTTCGCAATTACAGATATGTGATAATTTGTGGAGTTTGTTTATAAAACTATCTTGGACAGTAGTGTCTGTTCGTTCAGAATGACGCCAGGTGCGGTGCAACTCCTGCCAAGCCGTCATTCTGAGGGTGAAAATAGCCATTTGATGAGCCCGAAGAATCTCGTTAACCTTTTGACATTATCTACGTGTCTGGTGAGCGCCGCGAAGAGGATAGAATTTAATTAATAACATAATCCTTTGTTTTTAGAGAAAGAATTTTAACAACTTCATCTTTATTTTTAGTAGAACCAAAAATTATTGCAAACAAGGGATTGTTTTTTGGATTAATTCTTCTGACCTCAAGAACATTTGAATAATTCGAAAGAAATCTTTCATACTGGAACCCCTGAATTTTTTTTCTGTCCATTCCGGCCGGTACTTCAGCCATAGAAAAATAAAAAACATCTTTTCCAGCATTTGCCAAAATATTATTCCAATCCGGTCTTTTTTGGTTATAAAAGCATTCATATACATTAATTCCCCAAGTGTATTTTGCCACATCTGTAGTGCACCACCCGGCAAAGCGCATAGGGTTAACTTCTATAGGAATTATTCTTCCATCAGCTGTAACCCTTATTTCAATATGCATAGGGAAATTTCTTATATTTTTAAGTTCTCCTATTTCCCTTAAAAGCAGCCCAAAATGTGCCATGTATTTTATCATAATCCCTGTTGACATGAGATAAATTCTATCGCTCACATCTTTTGAGTTAAAAAACGGATGTTGGAATATGTTCAAAATGACCGGTTCACCGTCTCTGTCATAATAAGCATCGATTGCAAACTCTTCTCCTTCAATCATTTCTTCAATAATAAACTTTGAAGAATTTATTACATGGCCCGGATACATTTGAGCAGCCTGCTTCATTTCTCTTTCAAGAGCCGCAATAGCATCTTTCCACTCTTTATCATTTTTGACCGTATGTACGCCGAAACTTAAAAACCCTACTGCTGGTTTTATAACAACAGGGAATTTGATGTTATCTGAAGAGGTGTTTTTGAGTTCATCAAAATTTATTGCCTGAAAATAAAAATCCGGATATAATTCTTTTAGCATTTCTCTAAATGCGATTTTATCTTTAAAAAGTTTTATATAATTGCTTAAATTAGATTCGGGAAGATTATCCAAAACCCAGGTTATAGCATTTTCGGAGTTTGCATAGATAAGCGGATATTCCTGGGTAAGATAATAATTTTTTGCATCCTGGGAAGATATCATATCAAAAGTTCCTTCTTCAAATTCAGCTTCATCTACAGCTTGATTTTCCAATACCGGCCAATCATTCTGTACAATAGTATCAATAAGAAACTCAGAAACGTAAGGTTTTTCTAAAATAATCATCTCATTCCTCCCTGCCTGATTTTATTATAATACAAAAACCGGCGGAAAAATTTTCCCCGCCGGTTTCAAATAAAAATATATAAACTTATTGATAAATAACCTTTAAGTTATTTTCAAAAATCGAACCCGCACAGCTAACACCGGTAGAAACCCCATCTTCATTACATACATCAGCAGTACCATGCTCCCAATTAATTTGTTCATTCGCATCATTAGCAGCCATAGCCCACCAATCATTAGCACCTACTGGTCTTAAAGAACCATCCATATATGCTTGAAAAACAAATGCATCTTTACCTAAACGATTAGGTTGGGCATATCCATTAATATCAATCAGAACAGTACCTGCTAAACGCATATGAGGAGGTCTATCTGCCTGAGCTGCTGCATTATCTCGAATTGATATAACATATAATGTTCCATCTTTGGCCAGGCCAAAAATACCATTATTTATACACGGACCTAAACTTAATTGCAAAGTTCTATTTACAGCCAGTGCATTACCATATGACATATTTCCATCATATCCTTTTAATAAATCTTTATATTTCTCATCTTTATTTTTTTCATCATATAAGCTCTCCTATAAAGTGTTACATTGAATGTAACATAATACGTATTGTGTCACATAGGGGTAAAATAGACATTTGGCTTGGTTCTTGGATGCATAATAAGTAGTTTCCCCTTATAATAAGTAAATTCC
>CALUQF010000096.1 GCA_944322835.1 Candidatus Gastranaerophilales bacterium
GCTGCTGCCGGCGGGCATAATTTACTCATGACAGGTTCGCCCGGCTCCGGGAAAACGTTAATGGCAAAGTGTCTGCCGTCAATATTACCGCCATTAGAACTTCAGGAGGCCTTGGAGCTTACGAAAATTTACAGTCTTTGCGGGCTTTTGAATCCGGAAGAGCCATTAATGGTAAAAAGACCATACAGAGCTGTTCATCATACTGCATCTCCCAATGGCATAATTGGCGGCGGTACAAATCCGAAGCCGGGAGAAATCACACTGGCACACAGAGGTGTATTGTTTTTGGATGAAATGGCGGAATTCCCTAGACAGGTGCTTGAGGTCTTGAGACAGCCGTTAGAGGATGGTGAAATTGTAATATCAAGAGCAAAAATTTCGATAAAATATCCTGCAAACTTCATGTTAATAGGTGCAATGAATCCTTGTCCTTGCGGCTTTTTAGGGGATAGAGAAAAAGAATGTACCTGTTCTGACTTTCAAATCCAAAAGTATCGTGCAAGATTATCAGGCCCGCTTTTAGATAGAATTGACATGATTGTGAATGTTCCAAGGCTTACAACAGAAGAACTGATAAATACAACGACTGAAGCGGAGCCTTCTGCAAAAATCAGAGAACGTGTAATAAACGCCAGAAGAATTCAGGCCGAGCGGTATAAGGAGGATGGTATACTGACGAATTCTGAACTCTCAACGCAGTTAATAAAAAAATATTGCGTTCTTGATAAACCAAGCTCTGAATTTATGAAACAGGCAGCGCAAAAATATATGCTTTCGGGAAGAAAATACAATCGTGTGTTAAAAATTGCAAGGACAATTGCAGACCTAGAGAATAGCGAAAATATTGAACTTAAGCATCTAACAACGGCTTTACAGTATAAAGTTGATATGATATAAAATTTTTGATATAATTAGGATGTAGAAAAGAGAGAGGATTTTATAATGCTAAATAAAAAAGGTTTTACTCTTGCGGAGGTTTTGATAACTATTGGTATTTTAGGGGTAATTGCAGCTGTTACCCTGCCGGCTTTGAATACAAATTTAATAAAAAATCAACTTGAAGTTCAGACCAGAAAATTTTATTCACAGTTAACTAAGGCTTTTAACTTGTACAAGGCTGAAAATCAGGTAAATACTATTACAGGTATGGGTTTCAAAGTTGAACCATTTGTTAAAAAATATTTTAATGTAACACGTCAGTGCATAAATGCAGAGGATTGTTTTGCTAGTCAATATTCATTGCAAAATAATAAAGGTACAAGTCCCGGTAGCCATTTCTTCTATGGTAGCAATAATACTTATGAATTGGCAGACGGTACTGTATTCTCTCTGGAAGACTATTATGACGAATCTGAAGATTATCCAATAGCTGTTGCCTTTGATGTAAACGGAAAAAAAGGACCTAATAAAATTGGTTATGATCTGTGGACTGCTACGGTCTTCTATGATGGAAGTGTTGATGAAGGCGGGGTATTTCCAGAGATTAGAAAGACATATAAAGCGGATGAAGCAAGTGAGAGTCGATTTAAATACTGTAAGAGTGGAGATAGTTCTTATGGCGGCTGCTTCGGGCACTTTATGCGAAATGGGTTCAAATTTGATTATTAATCGTGGAAAAGAGGTTTATATATAATTATTCATTAATATTAAAGAATTTAGTACAGTATTTACCTTCAAGGGGAATAATGATACTAAATTCTTTTATTATCATACCTCTATTAACACATATACTTAATACCAAAGAAGTCAGTATATATTTAACAGTGCTACAGATATTGAATCTTATATGCACGCTATCATTTGATTGGATTGCAAAAGCTGTATTAAGATTTTATGAAAAATATGACCTGCAAGACAAGCAGAGCCGCTTTTTATCAACTGTATTCTGGCTTTCGATAGTTTTTTATTCAATAGTATTAGTACTATACTTTTTGACAAAGGATTTATTAACATCAAAACTCGCTTTTAGCCAATTTATATTTACCCTTACAATACTACTTGTCATACCTTGCGGTATAAGACAAGCTTTATACCAGATTTTACGAACAAAAAATCGTTATATGCTTTATACAGGAAGTATTATTCTCTATCAACTTTTGTTTATTGCGGGATTCCTTGCTATTGTTAATATCTTTCCAAACGCATCTTCGTTAATACTTTCTATGATTCTTGCTATTGTAATAATTGATATTTATATATATTACTCATTGCATTTGCAAAATCAAATAAAACCAATTATAGATAAGAGAATTTTAACAGAATCCTTAAAATACGCTCTGCCTCTTGTTATTACAAGTCTATGTTACTGGGCACTCTTTCATACGCCAAGACTTCTGTTCCAAAGCCATGCTCAATATCTTAATAGTGCAGTTTATGGTATTTCCTGGACGCTTGCAACCAATGCGCTTAGTCCGGCAGCAAGCTTATTCATGTTTGTTAATTTCCCTGTTATAATCAAAAACTTTGAGCATAAAAGAAACATAAAACCATACGTTACGAGTGTAATTCAAATATACTCATTTATTTTGTTACCATTTTTGTGCGGAATTTGTTTTTTTGCAAGCGACATAGTAAAGATAATGCTTCCGCCGCAATACAGTTCTGCTGCAATATTTTTACCAATATTTGCAATAATGATTTTTTCTCATGAGATGATGAAAATGTTAAACATAAAATATCACCTTAAAAACAATACTTATATAGAGACTTTTCTCGGAATAATAATAGTGTCTGTATTTTTTGTTGTGAGCAGCCGAATTCTAATTCACTCCCCTGTATTAGGAGCCTGGATTATGCTTATTACAGAGTTTGGGCTCATTCTAACTAATATCATAGTTAGATTTCAAAATCTAAATTTTATTGATTACAAAAAAGTTATAAAAACAATAAGTTTTCTTATTCTTACAAATATTCTGTGCTGTTTAATCTCTAATATTGCATTCCAGGATACCAATAACTTAGTTTGCATAATTAAACTAATTGCTT
Organism: Candidatus Gastranaerophilales bacterium; assembly: GCA_944322835.1. Taxonomy (GTDB): domain Bacteria; phylum Cyanobacteriota; class Vampirovibrionia; order Gastranaerophilales; family Gastranaerophilaceae; genus CAG-196. The sequence continues at coordinate 2,986 of CALUQF010000096.1, forward strand.
ATTTCCTCATGACCTATACTATACAATATGCATTGAGAAAAAGAATATTATTTTAGAAAGCACAGCTGTTCAAGATGAATCTACAAACAAATGCCGTGTATTACACATATATGCATTTGCGGAATATTACAAAAAGATGTCTGGACATAAAAAAGACCCCTCACCCGAATTTCTAAGTTTCGCTATTGCTCAACTTGAAATTCTGCCCTCTCCCGCAAGGGGCGAGGGAACCGCCACGCCTGGCTTGGAACCCACCCGCCCCTTGTGGGAGGGTCGAAATCTTTGATTTCGGGGAGGGGTTTTATACTTTAGTAAGAGCGGACTATTTTCCTTTTTATTTTGAAGTTCTTTCTATCATCAAGCAATCTTTTTTGAAAACGCTTATAATACTCATTTTGCTCATCAGAAGGGTTATATCTTGCAAAAATATCATAACGCATTTTCATATCCGGAATATTAGTTTCTTTTATAAGTTTATAATTAACATCAATCAAATCATTTTCTTTTGCAAATTTTTTAAAATCTTTTATATTCCGCGTAAAATTATCCTCTACAACCCCCAGTGTATTATTATCGAGCCAATATAGCGAAACTTTGTGAAACCCGGAATCAATATAAATATTATTGAATATTCCTATATATTTTTCAATTTTCTCAGGCTCCTTTACTAGCTCAAAAACAGCCTTTGATGCCAGCTCATTCACATCAGCATACTTATCCAGGGCCTGTTCCCGATAGGACTTCAAATCTTTAATATTCTTTATATTAAACATCTTAGAGAGTTCCTGCTCCTGATATTCTTTCATTTTTATAACGGTTTTAGTATCAATATTACCGCTATGCTCCATTGATTCAACGGTAAACTCCAATGTTTTATACATAGTATCGAGCTTTCCTAAGTGCGACAATTCAAAAAATAATGACGGATATTCCATAATATTTAATAAATTCCCACAAATGTTTATATACTCATTAATGAGTTTGATATCAGTATTATTTAAATTTTCTCCGACAAAATCTGATATTTCGTCATAAAGTTCTTCAGAAATCGCAGGATAAACCATATCCGCTGTTTGTATTAATCGCTTAAAAAGCTTTACCGGTCTATCTTCCATAACAATTATGTTGTTAATCTCCTGCAAGTGTCTTTTGAATGAAAGCATTCTGTAGTATAAATACTCTTCATCATTATTGATATAGGACGTAGATTTTAAAAAAGCCAACGATTTATTATGAAGAAAAACCGTTGATGCAAAAAATCTTCTGGAAAGCTGTAATCTGCTTCCAAGAAAAGATTCTGGAACAATTTCGACTAATTCCTTCTTGCCATTATTAACAATTGTCACATAATACTCGGGAATTATTGAAATTTCTCTCATGTATAAAGGCATCACTGGATTATATCGTACCAAATCACTATATACAATAATGGGTCTTCTATTTTCCATTAATATCTCATGAGATTTCATGATATAAGGAACATCGACTTTTAAATTATCAAATGAATCATCAAGAGTTTTCTTTGTATATTTTACATAGTTTTCCGGCGATAATGCAGTATCAAGAGAGTCAGAAATATTCTTTTCACTAACCATACGCTGTTTTGACAATACACTCATTATTCCGAAAGGAGTTTGGGAAGTATATATATGTTTATTTGCAGACATACTAAGGGCAAAATAAAGAGATGTCTCAAAGGAATTCATTTTTTCTACAATTTCTTTGGCAATGTTTTCAGCAGAGTCTTTATCATAATTATACTCTCCAAGATTAATTCCAACAGCAAAATCCAAATCATTCGGAATACTGTTATTTTTTACGAACCCAGAGCCGTAAGCGTTGAAATATAGGTAATCAAAATTCAATCCGGAACGTGCTGAAGAAAATTTTGCATACTCAAAAGCTTTATCTAATTCTTTAATTGATTTCGCAATATATGGTAAGGTTTTTGTTTCTGTATATGGATTTAGATAAATGTACAGTAAAGTATTTTTCTTTGTATAAATTAATAGCCCAAAAATTAGTAAAACGAATAAAACTGTAATGCATAATATAATCTTTTTCATTAATTTTTCTCTCCCATATTAACTATTGTAAACTTTAATTACATTTAGTCAATCAGGTGTTCACAAACCGGATTTAAATGTGTATGATATTTATATGATAAACTTAGAGGATTTATATTCGGAAGTACCGCCTACAAAGCTGCGTAATATTAATGAAAAGTTTCGTCCGGCGCAGACTTCTCCATTCTGGCTTTGGGTGGCTGATAGATTTTTCTACGGAATGCTTGAGAACAGATTTTACGCATTTCGTTATAAAGGTGCTGAAAATTTTTATAAAAAAGATCCGGATACACCTATTATACTTTTTGCTCCTCATAGCAACTGGTGGGATGGTATTGTAGGATACAACATTTGTAACAGAATCTTCAAAAAAGAAATAAGACTCATGGTAGAGGAATTAAATAGATTCCCGCTTCTAAGGCGTGGCGGCGCATTTAATGTAAATAAAAAATCTGCACAAGCCTCCATGGAAGCTATAAAATATTCTGTGGAAATTTTGGGAGATAATAACAATATTTTATATTTATTTCCGCAAGGAATAATTAAGCCACCTAATCACAGGCCAATCGAGTTTCAAACCGGTCTTACATATATTGCAGAAAAAGCTGCAAAAAAGTACGGCAAAGTTGCGCTCATGCCTGTTGCAGTTAATTACATGTTTTTAAGAGATAACAGGCCGGAAGTTCTGGTTGAAATGGGTGAATTAATTGAACTTAATAATGACAAACCTAATAGAAAAGAGTATTCCGAATATCTCGCAAAAACTCTTGAGGCATTGTGCGATAAACAGTTCCGGGATATAAGCAACGGGCAGTTTCAAGGTTATGAAACGCTTTTCCAGAGAAAATTAAAATGGTACAGAAGAATTGAACAGAGATTGAAGAAAATTGAAGTTAAAGGTTCGGGAGTTTAGATTTTATATCGTGTAATCGATATTATGCTTTTTAAATAATTGATTAAAAAAAGCTTTATTACGCATGATTTCATCATATGTCAGGTGCATATCCATTCCCCGATTGAAGGGATGTTGTTTGTATTCATCTTTTCCCATATGTTCTACACGCCTGATATATTCTTTGGTAATTTTGTTTGCAGGAAAACATAATTTCCTTTGATTTGCAGGATTTGAGTCTGTGTTTGATTTATGTAACAAAATTTTTGCGTATTCGGCTAAGTCTTTGAATTCAGGTGAATTTTCATCTGTTATTGTCTCAAGAGCATAGTTTCTTTCCTGAAAATTGGTTATATTTGGCTCAAATTTATACTTCGAATGAAAATAGATGGCTGTATTTTTGGAAAATATTTTAAAAATTTTTTTATTATTTTCCAGCATGTTTATAATACTTGCAAGCCTCAATATTTCACCAAATTGAAACCCTTTTGTACCTTTTTTTCGATATTCAGGTTCGACCCATATGCTTAAGCCGGTCATTTCAGATGTTCCGGAGTTAAGAACTAATTCTTCAAGCCCAAGAATTTTATTTTGTTTATTTTTTAATTCTATAAGCAAGCGTTTAAATCCGTTGTTATAATCCATTCTGCTGGTAGTTGTTATGCAGCCTAAAGCAGGATTATTAGTTATAAAAGAACAAAGATTTCTTTTATCTATAGTACTTGTTGTTATTTTTGGTTTTATAAACATAATAGAATAAAACCCCTAAAAATTATTTTTGCGCTTCTGATATTTTAATACAACTGTAGATTTAACAATAACAGATTTAGTGCATTTGTCGAGTAAAATCCTGTATAAAAATACAAAGCATAAAGGCTAATAAAATTATAAACGGCAGAATCATCCCCGCAAGACCAACTATGATTCTTATTTTTGCAGAATCAGAGCCGGTTTCAAATTGGTTAGAAATTCTTTCTTTGAATGAAAAAGTTCTGTTTTGGCTTTCTATCAGCATCAGCTCTCTTTTTACATACTCAGAGCCAAAAACCTTGTACGAAAACCCAGGGAGCTGCTTACGAGCTTTTACCCAGTTTATTGCAATTGAATGAACAGGCTTGAAAAGGTTGCTTAAGTCATACTGTCCGAATTTATTCAAAAATGTTATTTCAGAACCGTCTTTCTTTTTAATAATCGCATTGGTTTTGCAATTTATTATATGTCCGTCGGATGTTTCAGTAACCCATATATCTACTTGAAAATTTTCTATGTCATTTTTTTTAATTTTCAATCTTTTTATAATTTTGTCTTTTTCCTTATACACAATTATAATATAGCTATTATAGATTTCTATATATGAAACATAAGTTTTGCTATCTAAATATGACCTGACTATAAAAGGCAATAGAATTATTCCAAATACGATGTAATCTTCAGAGATTCTGTTATGTAAAGCACATAATATTACTAAAGCAAAAAATATCGCATAAATAAGAAGCTGACGAAATGTTACTTTGGATTGTAAATTCAGTTTGTACATAGAAGTATTATACATATTAATTTATGTTTAAGCAACTTTTTTATTAACCGGCCTATTTTTTAAATGAGCTTTTTAATCACATTATTAATCGGTTCTTCCCAGGAAATATGGTCAGTCTGCTTAAAAATTTCAATACTTTTATACCAAGGAGTAGTTTTAGTATCCCTGAACCATCTCCAATCCGCAGCATATGGTAAAAGAAGATATGTTTTAACCC
>CALUQF010000097.1 GCA_944322835.1 Candidatus Gastranaerophilales bacterium
TGTTCCTCTAAGAGCAATCGCTTACAACTCAGGCGCTAAATCTGATGTTGTTGTAGAAAACGTTAGAGCAGAAAAAGATGCATACGGTTATGATGCACTTCTTGACAGATACACAGACATGTTTTCAGCTGGTATCGTTGATCCGGCTAAGGTTACAAGAAGCGCATTAGAAAACGCAGCTTCTGTAGGCTCTATGCTTCTTACAACCCAAGCTGCTGTCGTTGATATCCCGGAAGAAACTAAAGGACCGGATATGTCACAAATGGCCGGCATGGGCGGTATGGGCGGCATGATGTAGTGCTACGCACGTAGATATATTGTCGGGAGGCATCGGTAAGCTTTACACGTGGAGTGTTTATACTACCGGCCTCCCTCTTTTATCTCATTCCTAATTCATTTACCCCCTAAAAAGAAAAAGTAACCAAAAAGAAAAGAACATATTGTCGGGCAACATTAGTAAAAATTACAAGTTGGAATTATTGCTACTGGTTGCCCTCATATGTGGAACTACTGGTTAGACGAAATTTTGGGGAGGCTGGGGATTTATCCCCAGCCTCCCTCTTTTATCTCATTCCTAATTCATTTACCCCCTAAAAAGAAAAAGTAACCAAAAAGAAAAGAACACATTATCGGGCAACATTAGTTAACAGGTTGGACTTCAGCCCGACCTTAATAATCAAGAGAAATATCTACATTACTATTCCGTTTGAAGAATAGGTTATGAATCCCCCGCGGTTTGGGCGGGGGATTTTAATTTATATTTTTACCCTTCATAATACTCTATATTGTTAATACAGCATATTTTCAATTTTTTTATAACAATTTCAAATACATTAATTATTGACTCATATTCCCAAATATCATCTCTCATTTTATGCTGCCATTTTAGGGCATAGAGGATAATATCAAGCATATTAATTATGTTACTAAACTCACTAGCTGTGTCTTTATTCATATAGGGCATCCTTTCTTAACCTTTTTAAATTATTAATTTAATTTTAAAGAAATAATTGATAGATGTCAAGATATTTTTAAATTATATTTTAAAATTTTAATTATTATTATAAATTTAAAATATGAATATAGGAAATGAAATTAGGAAATTAACAGTTGAAAATGGGGTCACACTAACTCATCTAGCAAAAATAATTGCAGAAAAAAAGGGTAAACCATATTCGGTTCAAAATCTTTCAGCAAAATTGAAAAAAGGTACGGCAAATTTTAATGAATTAGCTATTATTTTAGAAGAGCTTGGTTACAGTCTCAAATTTGAAAAAAAGTAAAACTTTATTCAAAGAACTGTTTTAGATACTGGCCTGTATATGATTTTTTGTCACAGGAAACTTCTCTTGGCGTACCGCAGGCAACGATTTCGCCGCCGGCATCTCCGCCTTCGGGACCTAAATCTATTATATAATCCGCAACTTTGATTAAATCGAGGTTGTGTTCGATTATCAAAATAGTGTTTCCGTTATCAGCAAGCTGCTGAATAATTTTAATCAATTTATCCAAATCATGCCAGTGGAGTCCTACAGACGGCTCATCTAATAAGTAAAGAGTTTTTCCTGTTGCACGCTTATTAAGCTCTGATGCCAATTTAATTCTCTGAGCTTCCCCTCCGGAGAGTGTTGTTGCACTCTGCCCGAGTTTGATATAGTCTAAGCCCACATCATTAAGCGTCTTGAGTTTGTTTGCAATCTGAGGTATGTTTTCAAAAAACTCATACGCTTCTTTTACACTCATCTCCAGAACATCTGAAATCGTTTTACCCTTATATTTGACCTCAAGCGTCTCATTATTATATCTTTTTCCCTTGCAAACGTCACATTTTACATAAACGTCCGATAAAAAATTCATCTCGATTTTTAAAACACCATCGCCCGCACAGGCTTCGCAGCGCCCGCCTTTGACATTAAAACTAAATCTGCCCGGTTTATACCCGCGCATTTTGGCCTCGTTTGTTTTAGCGTACAATTCCCGAATAGGCGTGAATACATCTGTATAAGTTGCAGGGTTTGAACGCGGAGTTCTGCCAATCGGGGATTGGTCTATATCGATTATCTTATCAATATTTTCAAATCCCAAAATCTCATCAACACCTTGCGGTTTGGGTCTGTTTTTGCGGAGCTTGTGAACAGCGTATTCATAAATCAAATCCTGCATAAGAGTTGATTTACCCGAGCCTGAAACCCCTGTTAGTACAACAATTTTTCCGAGCGGAATATCAATGTCAATATTCTTCAGATTATTCTTGAATGCGTTTCTAATCTGCAAAAAGTTTCCGTTTCCGGGTCTGATTCTTTCAGGAATCGGAATAAAATATTCTCCGCTCAAATATTTTCCTGTAATAGACTCTTCTGATTCGATAATATCTTCGACCGAACCCTGTGCAATAATATTACCGCCGTTAACACCGGCTTTTGGGCCTATATCTACAATATAATCCGCGTTCCTAATCGTATCTTCGTCATGCTCAACTACTATAAGAGAATTTCCCATATTTCGGAGTTTCAAAAGGGTTTTAATCAACCTGTCATTGTCCCTCTGATGTAAGCCTATGGACGGTTCATCAAGAACATACAAAACCCCTGAAAGTCCGCTTCCGATTTGTGTTGCAAGCCGTATTCTCTGCGCTTCGCCGCCCGATAGTGTTCCGGAGGTCCGCGCAAGGTTTAGATAATTGAGTCCGACATCGCATAGGAATTTAAGCCTTGCGCGGACCTCGTCTAAAATCTGCTTACCTATTTTCATCTGAAAATCAGACAGGGTTAAATACAGGTCGGATACGAATTCGTACGCCTTATCTACAGGCATTAGGCAGAATTCGTAAATATTTTTACCGTTTATTCTGACCGCAAGCGGGAATGGTTTAAGTCTTGCGCCGCCGCATTTTTCGCAAGGAGTCGTAACCATATATTTCTCAATCTCGGCTTTCCAGTATTCGCTGTCGACATTGTAATGTTTCATCAGGAAAGGAACTACGCCGATAAATTTCTGAAGAGTTGTTCTGTAACGGTGTCCGCCAAATTCTTTAATTCTCATCGGAATTCTCTCATCTGAGCCGTAGAGAATAATATTCTGATGCTCGACAGGCAAATCCTTAAACGGAATATCATAATCTATATTAAATGCGTTTTTCACCGCGGATAAAACATCTTCATAATAAGAGGTTGAAGATTTGCTCCAAGGGTAAATTGCCCCCTCATTAATACTTTTTGTTCTATCAGGTATAACTAAATCCGGGTCAATCTTGAAATCAACTCCGAGTCCTCCGCACTTATCGCAAGCACCGTATGGTGCGTTGAATGAAAATATTCTCGGGGTTAATTCTTCAAAACTCAAGTTACAATCAGGGCAGGCAAGTTTTTCACTGTAAATTATCTCTTCCCCGCCAATAACATCAATATTCGTGACTCCGTCCGCTTTTTTTAATGCAATTTGGACACTGTCAGCGATTCTTGATTTTGCTGATTCTTTTACTACAACGCGGTCGATTACGACAGATATTGTATGAGCTTTGGTTTTGGCAAGTTTAATTTCATCTTCATCAAGGTTATAAATCTCACCGTCGACTTTAACCCTGACAAACCCTTCCTGCCGTAGTTCTTCAAATAAAGATTGAAATTCGCCTTTTTTGCCTTTTGCAATCGGAGCCAAAATCTGGATTTTTGTACCTTCCGGCAGTTTCAGAATACTTGCTGTAATCTCATCTATCGTCTGCGGCTTAATCGGCTTCCCGCATTTAGGGCAATAAGGCGTTCCGACGCGTGCATAAAGAAGTCTTAAATAATCATAAATCTCTGTAACTGTTCCGACTGTAGAGCGCGGATTGTTGCTTGTTGATTTCTGGTCAATAGATATTGCCGGTGTAAGTCCGTCAATATAATCAACATCAGGTTTATCCATCTGGCCTAAAAATTGACGTGCATAAGTCGAGAGGCTTTCAATATACCTTCTCTGTCCTTCTGCAAAAATTGTATCAAAAGCAAGCGAACTCTTCCCCGAACCTGAAACCCCTGTAAATACTACAAGTTCATTTTTGGGGATTTCTAACGATACATTTTTGAGATTATGTTCTCTCGCACCCTTAATCGTAATTCTATCTGACATAACAAAATTATACATCAAGATGTTTTTAGAGACTACATGTTTAAAGTAAGGTTCGTCGTTTTGACGCACCAATAACTCTTACCCCTCATTCAAATGCTCTAAAGCCATTTCCAAAATTGTTTTTACATGGTGATCACTTAGAGCATAAAAAACATTCTTTCCGCGTTTTTCAGCTTTTACAAGTTTTGCACTCCTCAATATCTTTAACTGATGAGATACTGCCGATTTTGTCATATTAAGAAGATTTGCCAAATCTCCCACGCACATTTCATTCTCCTCTAATGCCCAGAGGAGCTGGATTCTTGTGCTGTCTCCCATTAATTTAAAAAAATCTGATAAATCATAAAGTAAAGTTGTATCAGGCATTTCTATTTTTTTAGTATCCATAAGTTTATTATAATTGAATAGTTGTTCAATTGTCAAATTTTGTAAAGAAATTCTGTCCATGCTATTGACAGTTGAATAGTTGTTCAACTATAATATATGTAAGAGGTAATAAATATGTGCGACCACCATGAGCATGAAGAACACAAAAACAGTTATACAATACAGAGGGCTTTGATAGCTTTAATACTTTTTGCTGGCGGGTTTAAGCTAAAACCCTTATTTCTTTTAGCATATCTTATTGCAGGCGGTGATGTGCTTTACAAGGCTTTCAAAAATATAGCAAAAGGACGTGTTTTTGATGAGAACTTTCTTATGTCAACAGCAACAGTCGGCGCTCTTGCGATTAAAGAGTTTCCGGAAGCTGTTATGGTTATGGTTTTATACCAGATAGGCGAGTATTTCCAGCATAGAGCTGTTGAAAAGTCAAGACATTCAATTACTGCACTTATGGATATAAGACCTGATTATGCGAACTTGAACGGGCGGAAAGTTGCACCGCAGGAGGTTAGGGTCGGTGATATTATAACGGTTAATACCGGAGAAAAAATTCCGCTTGACGGTATTGTAACAGACGGTCTGGCATCAATAGACACTTCTGCTCTTACCGGAGAATCTCTTCCGAGATGTGTAAAACCAGGCGACAGTGTTGCAAGCGGCTGTATTAATCTTGACGGTGTCTTAAAAATAAGGGTTGCCAGAGAATATGGAGAATCAACTGCTTCAAAGATTTTGGAGCTTGTTGAACACGCTTCTTCTAAAAAAGCCAAGACTGAAAACTTTATTACCAAATTTGCACGCTATTATACTCCGGCAGTCGTTTTTTCAGCGCTGTTTATTGCAACGGTTCCGCCTTTATTTTTTGCCGGAAACTGGGTTGTAAGAGCATTAACTTTCCTTGTAATATCCTGTCCGTGTGCGCTTGTAATTTCAGTTCCGCTAAGCTTTTTTGCAGGAATCGGCGGCGCTTCAAGACAGGGAATATTAATCAAAGGGAGCAGTTATCTAGAAACGCTGTCTAAAGCTGATGCTGTTTTGTTTGACAAAACCGGTACATTGACAAAAGGAGTATTCAAGGTTACGGAAATCCATTCTGAAAACCCGGATTTATTAAAGTACGCAGCATACGCAGAAAGTTCTTCTAATCACCCGATAGCTCTTGCAATCAAAAAAGCTTATGCCCAAGAAATCCCTGAAAATTTGAATATCAGAGAGATTGCAGGCAAAGGTGTCAGCGCGGAAGTTGAAGGACACGAAGTTCTTGCGGGAAACGATAAGCTTGTTAATCCTCCCCAAAAACCGGACAGTGCAGGTACAGTCGTTTATGTCTCAATTGACGGAAATTATCAGGGATACATAGTAATTTCAGATGAAGTGAAAGAAGATTCTAAAACAACAATAGATGAATTAAGAAGAATGAATATTACTACAACAATGCTGAGCGGAGATTCAAAGAGCAGTGCTGAAAAAATACAGGGAATTTTGGGTTTAGATAGTATTTACTCAGAACTTCTGCCTGAAAATAAGGTTGAAAAGGTGGAAGATGCTATTAAAAAATCCAACGGTAGTGTTATATTTGTAGGAGACGGGATAAACGATGCACCTGTGCTGACAAGAGCCGATGTTGGAATTGCAATGGGAGGCTTAGGCTCTGATGCTGCAATTGAGGCGGCAGATGTTGTTATAATGGACGATAAGCCTTCAAAAGTAGTTGATGCGATTGTTTCTGCAAAACAAACGATGTCAATTGTAAAACAAAATATTATATTTGCAATCGGAGTAAAAGGTTTATTCCTTCTTCTGGGCGGCTTTGGGTTAGTTTCTATGTGGGGTGCAGTGTTCGCCGATGTCGGAGTCTCACTTATTGCTGTATTGAATGCTATGAGGGGCGGAAATATAAAGAAGAAAAATTAAAAACTTATAATAAAGTAACTTTTATTAATCCTTTTTTCTCTCTTCTTTGAGCATACTCCACAAAGTTGCGTGTATTGCCGACATCATGGCAATATGAAATTAAATAATCGCTATTTTGAATCATATACCGATTAGCTTGGACAATAGCATAAGGTTTTGGCACCTTTTCCATACCTTCAGGGTACAAAGAGCCGTCAAACCCCTCTGGAATTTCTATTTTTTGAGTAAACGCATAAGGTACAAGCAAATACAGCTCTATATCCGTATGACGCTCTTTTGCCTCTGTCAAAACCGACTTTACCAACCTGTCAAATGCGCCATAATTTCCCACTGTAAAAACATTAACACCGTACTCTGTAATATGCTTTTCTACAGCCTCGACCAAACATTCCTTAATGTGGCTGGGAGTATGTCTATTACCAATAAAAAAACATGTTTTGTTAACCATAATAAAATTGTCCTTATTTAATATATTTGTTTACGAATAACATATCGAAGTTATAATAATTAATTATAACATAATATTGTCTAATCAATTAGTTTTAATTTGTTATTAAATAAGTAACAATCATAGTTATGAATTATCAAGAACTTATAACTAATGGTATTAAACGTTTACGAACAAAGAGCGAACTAACACAAGAGCAGTTTGCAGAAAAAATTAGTATGAGTGTGCAAGGTTATAGAAATATTGAGCATAGTCGGTATTTGCCAACTGCTGCAACAATAGATAAAATCTGTGAAGTATTTAATATCCAGCCTGTCGAGTTACTTTTACCTGAACCACAAGAAAACTTGGACAAAGTACGGGAACTAATTAATAATAAATTATGTAGCTGTGACTTAGACAAACTTATCAGAATTAATAATATGATAGACTTAATGTAAGAAGAAGTAGGTTGGGTGAAACCCAACAATAACATTATTAATAAGCCCCCACCCGAATTTCTAAACTCACTAAACGTTCGTTAAGAAATTCTACCCTCCCCCGTGGAGAGGGTTAGGCTGAACGCTAGGCGTAGCTTTGTAGGGTGCAATTCTTTGCACCAATATAAATTTATCATATTTTATTATTGATAATTAAAATATTATATTTTAACAAATTAAAAAATGGTGCAAAAAATTGCACCCTACAAAGCTCAAAAATAAAATAGCAAGGACTGAAACCCTTGCTATTATTGACAAAAAAATATGCCGCAACTCGGAATTGAACCAAGGACACAGGGATTTTCAGTCCCTTGCTCTACCAACTGAG
>CALUQF010000098.1 GCA_944322835.1 Candidatus Gastranaerophilales bacterium
TTCAGCATCATTGGTGTTAAATACTCTTCAAGACAGGGCGGATATACAAGAATCTACAGACTTCCGCCGCGCAGAGGCGATGCTTCTGAAATGGCTTTAATTCAGCTGGTATAATTGAATGCGCTATGCTCTAGACGTTCAATACAGGGGTAAGAATTATGCCGGAAGCCAGATACAATTTGAAGGCGGAAAGATGATTGAGGCTCCTACAATACAGGGCGAATTGGAAAAAGCTATCAGTACATTGATAAAAATTGACGAAAGTCAGAATAATATAAGACCGATAAAAACAATCTTCTCCGGAAGGACTGATAGAGGAGTAAACGCTCTCGGGCAAGTCGCTCATTTTGATTATGATAAAGAAATTGTTGCTTCAGATTTTATCTATCACATAAATGAGATACTTCCTGATGATATATCAGTCAATAACTTGAGAATTGTGCCGGATTCTTTCCACGCCCAAAAGTCTGCAAAATCAAGATACTACAGGTATGAACTGATTAGTAGAAGATATAAACAGGCTTTTGACGGAGATATTCCAAGGATTAAATATCCTTTGAATATTGAAAGAATGCAGGAGAGTTTAAATTATCTCCTCGGAGAACATGATTTTTCGAGTTTCAAAAGCTCCGGAACGCTAAACCCGAGCAAAGTTTGTTTTATAACCAGAGCCGAAGTCGAAAGATTAGGCGATAGGGTTTTTATTCATATTGAGGGAAACAGGTTTCTCTATAATATGGTAAGAACCATAGTCGGTACGCTCCTTGAGATAGAGGGGCATCAACTGCCGGCAGAACATATGAAAAATGTTTTGGAGGCACATGACAGGCGAAAAGCCGGTCAAACAATGAGTCCTTTGGGGCTCACTTTAATGAAAGTAGAATACTAGGGGCGGATTCCTGAAAAGGGATTTGCCATAACAATGGAGAATAAAGCATGAAAACATATTCAGCAAAACCTCTTGAAGTAGAAAGAAAATGGTATGTAATCGATGCTGAAGGCGAAGTTTTAGGCCGTTTAGCAGTTCGCATTGCAAACATTTTAAGAGGTAAGAATAAGCCGGAATATACTCCAAACGTTGATACAGGCGACTTTGTTGTTGTTATTAACGCTGAAAAGGTAGTTGTAACCGGTAATAAAGAAACAGATAAAATATATTATCACCATACAGGTTATCCGGGCGGCTTAAAAGCAGCTTCTGTAAAAGAAGTTCGCGAAAAAGACGCAACCAAGTTAATCGAAAAAGCTGTTAAGGGTATGTTACAGCACAATACTCTTGGTGCACAGCAGTTCACTAAGTTAAAAGTTTATTGCGGTCCTGAACACCCGCATGCAGCACAAAAACCGATTGTGTTGGGAAAGGAGGCTAAGTAATGGCTGAATCTAAAGAAATTATGGCTACAGGCCGCAGAAAATGTGCTATTGCTGTTGTTAAATTGGTTAAAGGCAAAGGCAGAATTTTCGTTAACGGTAAAAAATTAGCTGACTATATCGGCAACATGCCGGCAGTTGAGATGATGATATACAGACCGCTTGTTTTAACAGAAAATCAGGATAAGTATGATGTAAGAGTTAAAGCAGTAGGCGGCGGTATCGTTGCTCAATCAGCAGCTATCAGACATGGGATTTCCAGAGCATTATTAAAAATGAATGAAGAATACAAAAACGTATTACGTTCAGAAGGCTTGTTAACACGTGATGCAAGAGTTAAAGAACGTAAAAAATACGGTAGAAAAAGAGCTCGTAAGAGATTCCAATTCTCAAAACGTTAATCAGATATCAAACCCGGACTTTGTATACAAAGTCCGGGTTTTTTAACGCTTGGAATGTTGACAAAAAACAAAAAATAGTAAATAATATAAAAGCAGGGTGGCAGTTTCCCAGACTGCCAATGGCTCTGTAAGAAGTCTAAACGGTTCTTATCTTTTGGGTAAGAGCCGTTTTTTAATACGCATAAAATCAAAAAGATTAAAAATAATGCAATATTGAAATTATCCATATCGACCCCCTTTCTAGTCGGGGACTAACCCGAAGTCTTAACTAATTTTGTCGGTTAGCCTTCCTTTTGAAAAGAGCCATCTTTTACCCTGTTAAATAATTATACTTAAAAAGAGACATATCGTCTATTGGGCTAAAAAGCAAATCAGTTTTGTAGGGTGGGCAAAGCTGCTTTAAATATGAAATATTTTAATTGTTTTGTGTATAGCGTGCCCACCGATTAATTTTTGATTTAAGTTTTTTGGTGGGCACGTTCTGCAAAATAAAAAGCAACAATTTTCCATTCAACATAACTTTGCCCACCCTACCTTACTATATGCCTTGCTTTTATGGCTTATAGTGGGTGTTTCTACATTCCAAGCATGGCTAAAGTAAAATCTACAAACATAGAATTATCCTCGTCAGGCTTCAATGCCGAAATATCTTTAGGTGGCAGAGCCTTTAGTTTCATTTCGCTTGCAATCCTTTTTTCTGCTATTTCCGGAGTATTGCTTTCAATGACTATTTTTCTTAATTTAGTTATATCCAGGCCGATGTCTTTGCCTTTAGGCAATTCTTTTGGGATACTGTCAAGAGTTTTTAGCAGTCTCTGTTTAAAGTTTTCTCCCCAGGAATTTTTGCCAAAAGTTTTTAACATATTAATCATAACTAGCGTCATTTCTGCTTTGAACCAAGGAGTTTGGGTATGAAGTTGATTTATAAAGTTATTTTCTTTACAAAATGTCTGCCAGGCTTTCGGAAAATCGTCAATTTTATCTCCATATTTTTCCAGTAAATCACAAAATTTAAGTTCGGTGTTATAATTATCCATAGCTTTTTTATAATCTTGCTCTGAAAGCAGGTCTGCATATTCTTTTTGAAGTTTTACAGCTTCTTCTATCCTTGCCCTCTCTGCCTTTACACCTCCATGTTTATTAATATGAGTAACGCGTTCCGTTAAATTTGATTCCGGAATAGAAGTTAAAAGTTTTATATCGCTCTCACTAGCGCCGAGATGTGCCCTAAAAGCATCATTATAATGGTTGTATCCCATTTTTCTAAGCACAATATCAGCTGTTTCACCGAGGTTGCGGCTTGAAGATTCAATGAGTTTAATTCCCTCAAAGGCATCAGATACCTTGAGCTGATGCGGTGCTATCTCCGGATTGTATTTAATAATAGTACTTCCGGAAGGAAGTTTTACTTCGTCTAGAAAAAAGAAATCATCTTGTATTCCGCCTATTACTTTAGACGAAGGCATAGATCTCACAGTTTCTTTAAATGGCAGAATAACAGCATAATCCATTGTCTGCCAGCCGTTGCCTAACGCGTGTTCTGTTACTGACTTATTTAAAGCAAAATGTATAGTTGGACGAAATGCACCGGCTCCATCAGCATCACGGCTTGCAAATTTTGTAGAAAGAATTTTTCCATCCTTAGGATAATAGTTTGTCATATGCACCATAGCAAGACTTTCCGGCTCTATTTTCTTAAAAGAAAGTTTAGGGTGTGGAGAAGCCCAGCTAAACAGCTGTTCATTTTCCGGAACCATTTCAAAGGGCTTTACTCTTGAAATTTCAACTACATCAGATATCAAAGGTGATGACATCTGAAGCCCTTTTACATTAAGCGGTTTGTTGTACGGTTTTAACTCCAAAACGCTTTTCACTCCGCTGGACTTTACCATACGCGCAGCATACTCTGCAATATTCATTCCAAGTTTTGTAATCCCCATATTGAATCCTCTTTATTATATAAAGTATTTTTTTAGGAAAAAATTGCATTTTTACAACTCTAATGTAAAAAATTGTTAAGTATTTATGTAAAACCGAAAATAAAAAACTTATTAAAACCTAGCATATGAACCAATTATTCTCACAGTTTTTGCCTGAGGTTCCAAATCTTTTATTAATTCTTTGATAATATCATCATCTTTATGTCCGTCAAAATCAATAAATACTGCCTGTTCTTCGGCATTATTATTCATCATCTTAGAATTAATCTGCGTAATATTTATATGATACTTAACAAACACCTGTACAATGTCTAATAGCGCGCCCTGCCTGTCATTTAAGAATAAAACAATACTGGTTTTATCTTTGCCCGTAGGCTGTGTTTCAGCGTCTCCGATGACTATAAACCTGCGTTTATTGTTTTTATCGTCTTCAATATGTTCTCTTAAAATATTCAAATTATAAATTTCGGCTGTTTTATGAGTTCCGATTATTGAATATGTCAAATTATAACTATTCAGGCGTCTTGCAGCGTCGTCCATACTGTCTGCCACAACAATATTCAATTGTCTCGGCATTTCATCCCGCACAAAGTTTTTACTTTTTGAAAGCGCATTTGGATTGGCAATAAGCCCTGTAATACTGTAGAATTCAGTTGTTTTTGATAAAATGCAGTCGTTTACCGGAACAATTGTTTCCGCAAGAATCTGTATATTCAAATTCTTAGTCAGAATTAAATTATCAATCGTTTCCCTTATAATCCCTTTATATGTAGTCTCAACGGGAAGGACAGCAATTGCATTACTGTTTTCGTCAACATAATCTATACATTCTTTAATAGAATTTAAAGAACGCTGGTATAAATACAAATCATACGCTTTAAAAAGTTTATCTTTAGCAATTTCGGAATACGAACCGCCCATTCCGAGGCAGATAACTTCATTAAAATCTTCAAACATTCATAAACTCCGTGTTTTTTATTTATTATACCCTAAATAAATTCACAATCAAAATCTTTTATGGTTAAATAATAATTACACTAGCAGGAGGTATAAAATAATGAAAATAATGCCTGGAAATGGAATTGTAAGACAGTACAAAATGTCGAGACAAATCCGCAACAGAGGCTGGGCAATGTTCGGTGCAAGCACTGTACTGGCAGGTTTGTCTGCTCATAACAAAGACGTATTTTTTACTGTTGCTCTTGGAGGTTCAAGCCTTTTGTGGGGTAAAATTACGGAAAGTGCCGTTAACAAAATGTTGTCTTTAAAAGAACAATACAAGCCTATTTTAGAGCGTGCAAAACAGATTAAGGCTAACAGACGCTAAGATCTTCCGATTTCAGTAGCTCTTGAAGCCATTGATTTTGAAATATTAACAAGAGCAAGGTTGGCTTCATAAGCTCTCTGCGCCATAATAGCATCTGCCATATCTACCATAGCATTAACGTTAGAGGCTCTTATATAGCCGTTAGCGTCAGCATCCGGATGTCCGGGAGAATAAATTCTTTCTCCGACAGTCGGATCTTCTACACAGCCGTTGAATACTACGCCTCCCTGAAGGTAGGGTAAGGTGCCTGTGCCAAATACATCATTCTTCATGGTGTTCATTAAGCCGTGGAATGAAATATCTTCCGAGGCATTAAGAACCGGAATTCTCCGGACATAGTTAGGTGTATCAATATTAGCAATGTTTTTTGCGTGGATATCTAACCTTAATCCGTGTGCTTTCAACGCATTAGAGCCTATGTTTATTGATTCCATTATACTCATATTACACCTACTTTCCTACATTGATTACGGTTTTCATTTCCGTAATTATATTTGACATTCTTCTTGTCGCCATGGTATACAGAATAGAATTTTTTTGCATTTCGGTTAATTCTTCTGCAATATCAACTTCGGTTTTTCTTCTATCCTCAATGACACCGGATGGGCCGAGCTCGGTTGAAAGTTTGGTCTCAAGAGGGCTGTTCATTGAGCCTAAGTATTGAGAAAAATCAATATCGCGCCTTACATAACCCGGAGTGTCAACGTTTGCGACATTTGAACCTAAAGCACGCTGCCTTTGGGATATCAAATCCAGCATTATATTTGTTTTGCCTATAGAATCTAAACTTGTAAATGTCATAATTATTTATCCTATTCTCTTATGTTGATGGCTTTATTATACATATCATCTGCAACTTTCATGAGGTTCATACTTGCTATCATTGAGGTATTAAGTCTCATAAGTTCATTAATTTCATTATAAATATTTGTATTAGATACTTCTGTTGCATACTGTTTAATATTATCCGAGTTTTTAATAATCTCCGGAGCGCCGGATTCGTCATTATAAACCATTTTGTTGTTATGTCCCTGCTCTAACGCCTCCGGACAGTCAAACTGTACAATAGGAATAGTTCCGATTTTTTCCGGAAGAGAGCCTGCATCATCATAGTTATAAACATCACCGTTTGGCTTTATTTCCAACTTATATGAATTAGCCGGAACTCTAATTCCATCACCAACCATCCAGTCATCAACTGTCATAAGGTAACCGTTTTCACCGCGTTTAAGCGAGCCGTCGCGTGTATACTGGATTTCACCGTCTGCTGAAACAACAGGAATATAGCCTTCGCCGTCGATTGCTATATCATAAGGATTGTTAGTAACTTTAATAGAACCCTGTAGAGCATTTGTTCTGATTGCACCGTCTACATAACCATCCTCTCGCAGAATTTGTTCAAATCTTGAAGTTTTATAGGCTGCCGTATTATAGTTTGCAAGATTGTTGGCAATATAACCAAGTTTCTCAAACTGCATTGTTGCATTATTTATACTTTTTCTAACTACTGCCTGCATGTTATACATAATGTACCTCCTATGATACAGAACCTAATTGGCTTATAACTTTTTGAAGATTTGCACTCTCGATTAAAAATATTTGCCTGTTCGCTTCAAAATTCCTAACAACGGGTTTTACTGCCATAAACTCATTTTGAATACTTACGTTTGAATATTCATTATATCCTTGTTTTACATCTGGATTTAATACAGCCATGCCATTTGCATCAACTATACCAAGATTTCCAGCTTCAACCAATTGCAGGGAGTTTTTATCATAAACGCTGACTTTACCTTTAGTGTTAACAATAACTTCCGATGGATTATCCGGCACAACAGGGAGTTTAATAGGCATCCCCGCATCCGATAAGACCGGATAATCCTCAAGGCTTAATAAGTTACCATCTTTATCCAGTTTAAAGCGGCCATCTCTAGTAAGTTGCACTCCTTGCGGAGTTTGAATTTGAAAATAGCCTTTGTTTGCCATTGTTATATCAAGCGGATTCCCTGAATTCATAATACGCCCGACTTGATCATCTACCGTTGTTGAAAGCCCATGAATACCAATATATTCAGTCATAGAAGAGACAATCGGTTCACGCCTTTGAAAACCTACTTTATCAAATCCTGCAACATTTTCATTTATCATGCCGAGTATTTCACTCTGAACATGCATTGCTCGTATTGACGACCTCATGCCGGGTTCACAAAATCTTACACCACCGTTGATTTGCATAGTTGTACCTCTTTTATTTAGTTAATCGGATGATTAATATAAATGCTTTAAGAAATATTTATAAAATCATCCATTTAATGTAGTCAATATTTATATAATGAAAATCTTTATAAAGTCAAAAGTTTTCAGTTGACAATAGAATTTGTTTCTAATAATATAGAACTTGACGCCGGTATAGCTCAACGGTAGAGCAACGGTTTTGTAAACCGTAGGTTGTAGGTTCGATTCCTATTACCGGCTATTTTTTCCCAGAGTGGAGAGAATGGTCTGGCGCAAAGCTCCGGGTCGGGCGCCGATAGCACCCGTAACTCTAAGCCTTTGTGGCGCAGGGGTAGCGCACTCCCTTGGTAAGGGAGAGGCCACGGGTTCAAATCCCGTCAAAGGCAAA
>CALUQF010000099.1 GCA_944322835.1 Candidatus Gastranaerophilales bacterium
ATTGATGAGCAGCATAGGTTTGGAGTCAAGCAGAGACTGGCTTTGAGAAAAAAATCCCAAAATCCGCAAATCTTAACCATGACCGCAACTCCAATCCCCAGAACGCTTGCAATTACTATGAACGGGGATTTGGATTTGACAATTATTGATGAACTCCCTAAGGGCAGAAAACCGATTATTACAACAATGACAAATTCCAGAAAACAAATTGCGGATTTAATCCGGCATGAGGTTAATACAGGACGTCAAGCTTATATCGTTTACCCCCTGATTGATGAGAGTGAAACACTTTCGGCTAAAGCAGCGACAATTGAGCGGGAAAAATGGCAAAATGAGGTTTTCCCGGAATACAAAATCGGACTTTTGCACGGAAAATTGAAAAACGATGAAAAAGACGAAGTTATGGAAAAGTTTAAAAACAAAGAATACGATATTCTTGTATCAACTACCGTTGTCGAGGTTGGCGTAGATGTTCCCAATGCAACAGTCATTGTTATAGAAAACGCCGAACGCTTCGGGCTTTCCCAGCTGCACCAGCTTAGAGGAAGAGTCGGAAGGAGCGATTTGCAGTCTTATTGTATTTTATCTTCTTCCACAAAGTCGCAAGAGACAAGAGCAAGGCTGAATATTATGACTCAAACAAATGACGGATTTGTTATTGCAGAAAAAGATTTGCAGATAAGAGGCCCGGGCGAATTTTTAGGAACACGTCAGAGCGGCCTTCCGGATATGATTATTGCAGATATCATAAATGACGCGCAGGTTCTGGAACAAGCAAGGGGAGAAGCGGTTAATTTTGTCAGAAACTGCAATATTGATGATTATCCGCTGCTAAAAGAAGCTAAAGGATTAAACTTTGACGGAGATATCTTTGGAGCATAGCCGAATTTATGCTAAAATAGATTGAAATAAGGAAAGAAGATGGAATTTATTCAAGCTCACAATGTACAGATATCCGCGGGAATATTGATTTTAGCATATATTTTTATAGCCACGGAAAAAATCTCAAAAGTTACAATTGCACTTTTAGGTGCAGGTATTACTATTCTCTTAGGTCTGGTAAGCCAGTCAAAAGTTATAGACGGAGTATTAAACCCGTTATATTTCGTCCAATATATCGACTTTAATGTAATATTTCTGCTTGTTTCAATGATGATTATAGTAAATATTACAACCAAAAGCGGTGTATTTAACTATATTGCAAATGAACTTTTGAAAATGACAAAAGGACACCCGATTGCAATTCTGGGAGTCCTTGGGATTTTCACTGCCATAGTAAGCGCATTTTTAGATAACGTAACAACAGTAATTCTTATTATGCCAATAACATTTTTTATAGCTGATAAACTTGGTTTGAGCCCGATTCCGTACTTGCTTACAGAAGTTTTTACATCCAACATAGGCGGCACAGCTACACTCATAGGAGACCCGCCGAATATTATTATCGGGAGTGCTGCGGAATTTACGTTTATGGACTTCATTAACAATCTGACACTTGTCGTTGCCGTCATACTCATTGCAGTAATTCTTTTTATGATGTTTATGTTCAGAAAACATCTTAATACATCAAAAGAAAACATGAAAGAAGTTATGAATATTGATAACTCAAATACAATAACTGATAAGAGGCTGCTGGTTCGTTCATTAATAGTTTTAGCTCTTGTAATAACAGGCTTTGTAACCCATGATATTACCGGTATAGAAACTTGTGTATCTGCAATGCTTGGTGCAAGTGTGCTCTTATTATTTGAAAAACCTGATGAGATTTTGCGCGACGTTGAATGGAATACGATATTTTTCTTTGTCGGATTATTCATAATAATCGGCGGCGTAGAAGCTTCCGGCGGAATTAAACTTATGGCTGAGTGGATACTAAACGTTACAAATGGTTCACAAGAAATGGCTTCAATGCTTATACTATGGGCTTCAGGAATAATTTCGGGCATAATTGATAATATTCCTTATACAGCGACTATGTCTCCGATGCTGGTAGAAATCCAGAAAACTATGGGAGCTGAATATACAACACCTCTATGGTGGTGTTTGTCTCTTGGTGCTTGCCTTGGCGGCAATATGACTATGATAGGCGCTGCAGCAAATGTTATTGTATCGGAAACAGCTGCAAGACATAAACACCCAATGTTCTTTATCAGGTTTATGAAATACGGCATTATAGTGGTATTAATATCACTTATTATAAGCTCAGTCTATATTAATATTAGATATATTTGATTTAAAGTCTAATTTTCTACAAAGATATTCATAAATTCAATATCGTCATAATCGATATAAGCCGTTTGCATCAAATTCCTTCCGGTTTTAATAGTGATTTCATTTACCTGATTTTTTCTCAAGAGATTTTGCGGCAGTCTAATTCTTTGTCCGTCACCGTTAAGCTGAATGTCTGAAATTTTATTTCCGTTAAAATAAACTTCCGGCGGAGAAGCAAAGGCATTTGGAATTTTGTTTTGTCCCATAGAACGCGCCATCGCTGTATCAATACCGATTATAGAACCTATTACAAGGTAAACGGGTTTTGTAATATTGATATTTTTAAGCGTAAATCGTTTTGTATAAAAAGGTCCTATAGCTTGCATTGAAAACTCCCCTGCATTGGCAGATAAATCTGAAAAGCTGTTGTCGCCTAAATGATACATATTTGTATCAATAACACTGCCGGATGTATTTGATTTTTCAATACCAACTACAATAGGTGCATTTAACGTCCGTTCGTCTATTGTCATTGTAAACGGTTTGTAATTCGGTTTTTTAACGGACATTATGCTTGGCCCGTTAATTTGTGTATCAAGTTCAAAAAAACCTTCACTATCTGTTTTTGTGGAATAATTCTGTTTGGGAAGCGTAATATCAGCACCGCCGATACCATCTCCCGTAGCCTTATCAATAATTCTGCTGGCAGTACCGCTTCCCTGCTCGGCAACACCTCCTTGAAAAGTAGCTGCAAAAGATGGTAGTGAAACAAAAAGTATTAAAATTAACAGGCTTACAAGTTTCTTCATATAAATATTATTCATCCTTACTAATTTATGAAATCAGTCTTTTGTATATTTATTAAGGATAATTTATTAAAAGTAAACGAATTTAAAATTTATTTAGTATAAATTGAGAACAGATATTATTTCTGTGAAGAAAAGACTGTATATGAATTAAAATACTACTGTGTCTAGTAAATCAAACTAACACCCATATTGAATATCCAGCCTGTTAGAGATATGTTTATCAACAGTAATTAGCGCATCTGAACGGCCTATTGGTAAAGTTGAACAACCGATAGGCGCCATTAGCTTTTTAAGTTCTATATCTGTTGCAAGTATATAATTTACAAGGTTTTGCGCTACTTTATCTACATCAAGGCGTTTAACAAGATTATCGTTTTGGGCTGCAATTCCGGCAGGACAAAGTCCGGTATTACATGCATTACATTTTCCGGTATCGCTTCCGACGCAGCCTGCAATTTCCATAAGCATTCTTCCAGTAAACACTCCGTTTGCGCCGAGACAGATTAGTTTAAACGCGTCAGCTGCAAAGCTTCCGCTCTGACCTAAGCCGCCGCCTGCAAACAACGGGATTTCCCCCTGTCTTCCTTGATGGACAGCAGCTAGATAACAATCTCTTAATTTTGAGGTAATCGGGTGCCCTGTATGATTAAGCGAAATTTCATGCGCGGCTCCGGTCCCCGCTGCAAGCCCGTCCAGGAAAAATCCGCCTACAATATTATATGGATCACGCAAAAGGTTATTATATACAGAAACGCTCGTAACAGAAGCCGCAACCTTTATTGCAACAGGAACACGGAAATTAAATGCCGCATTCATAGAAAGAAACATCTTCTGAACACTCTCTTCAATTGAATATAATCCTTGATGTGTCGGAGGAGAAAGCAGATCAGCTTTCGGCACCCCTCTTATTTCCTGCACATATCTTGCAACCTTGCTTGCAAGCAAAAGTCCTCCGTCACCTGGTTTTGCCCCCTGCCCGATTTTTATCAAAATACCAGCCGGATCCTCAGTCATATCAGGCATTGCTTTAATTATCCTATTCCAGCCAAAATGACCTGATGCTATTTGCAAAATCATATATTTAACATAACGTGATTTTAAAAGTTTAGTCGGAATCCCGCCTTCTCCAGTGCACATACGAATCGGAATTCCCATAACTTCATTCAGGTAAGCCGTTGCAATGGCCATCGCTTCCCACATTCGCCATGATACCGCACCAATCGACATATCCCCGAAAATAACAGGATAAATCCACCTGTTTGGAGGAAGCTGGGTTGTTTCAATAATGTTTCCATCCTTAACATCAAAATTTAACTTATCTGCCTTTAAAACTCTTCCAAAAGGAGTCTTAAGCTCAAACGTATGCCTCTGTGCGTCCAAAGAGGGATCTGTCATTTGAGAGATCCTGCCGATTTTGATTTTATCAAGCGTACGCCCTTCTGTATTAAGATTTGAGCGTCCGCCCTTTTTGAAAGAATCTGCTTTTACCGCACGGTACACGACAGAATATCTGTCATCATTATTTCTTACAGCTTTAATTGCACCATTAGGACAGACATTTGCACACATTCCGCACCCGCGGCAATAGTTATCAAGCGAAAGATTTTGCTTGATTACAAGAACGCGCTCTGCTTTTCCCTTATTTGTTATAGAATTAGATTTTCTAAGCTCCACCGCCGGCCTTATTGCATTAAAAGAGCAGGCTGCTACACATTTCCCGCACTGGATACACTTAGATTCATCATATTCTATAATCCAAGGCAAATCATTTTTATGAATTTCATTTATTTTTACTGCTGCCATCTTTCTATTGTCAAATCGTCCTTTACAACTACTGTCTCGTGCTCATTCGGATAAATATCTTTTGTTATATCTCTATCCGGCATCAAATCATTTATTCCTGCAACTTCTGATGTCATAATTACCGTATCGTCATCTTTTCCTATAACAACAGGGCGCAATTTTTTAGAATCACATACACAGAGCAATTCCTTATCCGGAGTTACCGCCAAAAATGTATTAGGCCCGTTTATCTCCAAATTAGCCAGAGAAGCCTTTATTCTCAATAAAATTTCGCTATCTTCCCTTTGAATAATTTCATCATAAGAAAGCGGTGTAACCGTATGTTTAAAATACTTTAAAGGCCACTTAAGGATTTTATTTATGTAATGAAGAGTGTATAAAATACACTGCGAATCGGATTCAAAGCCAATATACCCTTTATAGAGACTTTCCTGATATTCTCTATTCTTTTCATAAAAAGTATTTTCACCATTAACCAGCCCTGTATAACCTTCCAGAAAGAACGGGTGCGCCGCATATCTTACGATATCGTAATTAGTATTTTGTCTGCATTGGGCTGTTATAATACTTGCAGTTAAGTCCTTGTTACCTTCCCACAAATTAAAATACGTTCCGATATCTCTCGGACTCCCGATTTCTTTAAGCGTCAGTGTATCAGGCCAAAAGGAATAGATAAATCCTGAATTAGTCTCCTCTAAGGTTTTACGGAGTCTGATTGCCGTATCAATAAGCAGCTCTTCTTTTTCCTCCTTTGTTGCGTGCTTATAGCTTTTTGGGTATTGCAAAGCCTCAAACATATAATTGGGCATAGCCTCAATCTTTAACCCTTTTTTATTGTTAATATCAGGAGACCATTGCATAACTCTCGAGAATCCAGTTTCTCTAAGTATATCTTCCGCAAGCCTTGTTCCCTCAACAGCCGCAGCCATAGAAAGAAGCGGTAAATCTTTATAATTCTCAAAAAGCCCGCCCATATCCTGCATTACAAAAGCAAAACCGGAATCATCATGCCCTTCCTGCTGACTCCTCATAAGCTTTAATGCTATTGACGGGTGTAACTTCCGTTTTGATTTTATTGCCCCAATTCTGCACATATCTATTTGATTGTACTTTTTTTATAATTATGAGTCAAGGTTTTGTTAAAAGTTGTTATATGATAATTTATATGATAGTATATAATTAAAGAAGAGGTTTTAGGAAGTATGCAGCATAATATCCTTAAAGATTCAAATATTACAAAGATTTTTTTAATATACGTAAATAACGGCTCAAGAAAAAAAGAGACTGTAAAGTTACGCTTTATGGATAATAAAGAATGTTATTTTGTTGCGCCGACACCAGTCAAATTTGAAAAACCTAAAAAGAAGATTCCGGCAGAATTAAATGTTTATACATCTGACGGAGTTTATAAAACAAAAGTCACCCTGATTGATACAAATATGTCATTAAGAGAAGTTTTGTATGAAGTAAGCATCCCAAAGAGTTGGGATTTCATTCAATTGAGAGCCAGCTCAAGAAAACTTATTGAACTTCCTGTAAGTATTAAATTTAATGATGGCTATAGCATCAATGCTACAACATATGACTTGTCATTAGGCGGGATATCATTCTTTTCAAAAGAATCTATTTCAAGTATTTATAAAAAAATTTCGGGCATTCTTACCCTTGAGTTACCAAAAGACACATTGATTAATTTCCCAGATGGTAAAATGACTGTCGAGACAAAGTTTGTAAGAGAAAAATTTGATATTGAAAATCATTTTGGAGAACAACTTGTTATTTTCAAATTTATCGGAATGCTCCCCGACGATGAAATGATATTAAAGAATTTTATGCTAAAATTAGATTAAAAAATTTGACTTTAGTGAAAATTAGACTAATAATATTATATACAAGAAGGTATTGAGATGAAATTAATAAACAGACTCAAAATATTTGAACAAAAATACGTTTTTTTAAGATGGGCAACTGGAGCTGAATACGGTAAAATTACGTATGTCGGGGAAGATTATGTAGAGTTTAATATCATCGATATAGATACAATGGAATACCGCGAAACTACAATTATTAATTCGGCTCTTATATTAGAAGCGATATTCGGAGGACCGGATATTGCGAGAATTGTAGCGGAAATATCTTCCATGCTGCCGGATATGTAATTTTATAATATAATATTTTTAATGGTTACAAAAGCAATAACAGCAGCTGCAGTTGGAATAAACTCTTGCAAAATAGAAGTAGAAGCAGATGTTACGAATTCTCTTCCCGGCATGAGCATAGTCGGGCTTCCTGATAATGCTGTAAGTGAGGCCAGAGAAAGAGTTCGCTCTGCAATTAAGAATTCGGGATATACTTTCCCGACCGGTAAAGTTGTTGTTAACCTGGCACCTGCAGATATAAGAAAAGAAGGTACGAATTTCGATCTTCCTATCGCAATATGCATATTAAAAGAAGAAGGGATAGATATTCCGGATTCTGATGAGACTGCTTTTTTAGGGGAATTATCACTTGATGGAACATTAAGAAAAATAAATGGAGTTATTTCTCTTGTCGGAGGACTTAAAGAATGCGGAATCAGAACTGTTTTTGTCCCTTATGAAAATGCAAAAGAAGCGGCTCTTGTTCAAGGTATCGAAGTCTTAGGCGTAAAACACTTAGGCGACATTGTTTCACATTATAATGAAACACCTCTGAAAGAGACCATCGTAGATATTAACAGCTACCTTACAGAACATAGCAAAGAAGATTATGTTTTTGATTTTAAAGATGTAAAGGGGCAGCAAAAAGCGAAAAAAGCTCTTGAAATTGCTGCTGCCGGCGGGCATAATTTACTC
>CALUQF010000100.1 GCA_944322835.1 Candidatus Gastranaerophilales bacterium
AAAATAAAATGTGTCCTACTCGTCATCGGACACATTTTACTAATTATTTCTTCATTGTTGTAGGGTCTGCATAGAGGGTATTGAGGCATACCCTCTCCCTACTCTTATTATAAATTATTTTTTATATATTTCAAGTGCATGATTAGGCTTATAAATTTTAGCATTAAAAAAGAGCCTTCAAGGCTCCAATTTTTTAAAAAAGCGGGAGACGAGGCTCGAACTCGCGACATCCTCCTTGGCAAGGAGGCATTCTACCACTGAATTACCCCCGCTCGGCATATTATTATAATACATGATGATTTTTTTAAGTCAAGATATTTGTTTTATTTTTTATCGGTAGAAACCTGGCATCTACAAATCTGTAATCTTTAATCTTACCGGCTTTATTTCTGATTATTTCAAATTTTGTATGAAGCATATACATAAGCCCGTTTTTATCAACTATTTGTTTTGATTTATTTTTTACAAATTTTAATCCTTCTCTATTGTATAGTCGTATTGCTTCAATTGCTTCCGGAGAATATGGTTTTTGTAAGATTTCTTTTGCCTTACCCTTATACCTGCCTATATTCTTTGCAAGAGTATCCTCAAAGATGTCAACATCATTTCCTGTTATCATATAAGATATCGGGCTAAAATTATTAACTCCGTTTTCTGTCCGGTTGTAGAAAGAGCGTACACGGGGCTTATTTCTGTATGAAATATCACATCTGCCCAGATAAGCTCTTAGATTTTGTTCTTTTATATCGAAAGCTTTTTTACTGTCTGAAAGAGGTTTATTAAGGGTACGGATAAGTTTGCTCTGTAGTTTTTTTACAAGCTGAAGATTTGCAATAGGAGCGTAACTTCCGTTTGTTTCAGCTACCCAGTGGGTTACAGGGAATGTTGATTTAAAGTTAGGCTCTTTGATGTTTAGCGATTGAATGTTCATATGGTTATAAAAACAGAACAAAATTTTATTTGCTAAAATAAAATCCGTCTTCTTTCATTCTCCTGATAACTTCTTTTAAATCGTCTTCAGTGCAGACGATTGATACTCTGCAGAAGCCCTCGCCGTATTTTCCGAAAGCATTTCCTGGTACTGCTACGATACCGG
Organism: Candidatus Gastranaerophilales bacterium; assembly: GCA_944322835.1. Classification (GTDB taxonomy): domain Bacteria; phylum Cyanobacteriota; class Vampirovibrionia; order Gastranaerophilales; family Gastranaerophilaceae; genus CAG-196. The sequence continues at coordinate 1,097 of CALUQF010000100.1, forward strand.
ATTTTTGCATCAAATCGTCGGTAAATTCTGCAGAGGTTTTGTATCTTGGAGGAATCGGAAGCCAGAGATAGAATGTTGCATCAGGTACATTAAATTCTCCCCAGCCGAGTTCTTCTTTCAAACCTTTAACAAAAATTTCCTGTCTTTTTTTGAAACTGATATTTGCTTCTCTAATATATTCTTCCCCCTCTTCGGAGTTCAGGATTTTAGAGCTTGCAATTTGTAGAGCCTTAAATATACCGGAATCAATTGTTGATTTTAGTTTTCCAAAAGCCTGAACCGCTTCTTTATTCCCACAAATCCAGCCTAATCTCCAGCCGGTCATAGCGTATGGTTTGGAGAAGCTGAAAAATTCAACCGCAATATCTTTTGCGCCTTCAAATTCCAAAATACTTGCGGGTTTTAGCTCCGGTTTAAAATACATATCTGTGTATGCAGCATCTGACATTAAAAGAATATGGTGTTTTTTACAAAACTCTACAACACTTTTCAAATACTCTCTTGTAGCTGTTGCACCCAGAGGATTGTTTGGATAATTGATAATAAGGGCCTTGACTTTCTTAGGATTGTAACCCTTTTTTATGAACCCGCTCCAGACCTCTTCCAAATCCGGCATGAAATTGTTTTCAGGAGTCAGCGGTATCGGATAAGCGAGACCTCCTGAAACCTTTACCATCTCTCCGTAAGAAGCATAACCCGGATCCGGCACAAGAATGATTTCTTTATCGTCTTTATTCGGGTTAATGAGAGCACGGATAAAGTTTGCCAAACCTTCTTTTGAACCGATTAGAGAAAAGATTTCATCAGCAGGATTAAGTTCTACATTAAACCTTTCCTTCATTCTTTTAGCAACAGCTTCTCTAAAATAAACTTCGCCCTTTGGTGAAGAATAAGTATGTGCTCCTTTTTCATCAAGTGCATTTTTTAAACTCTCTATAACAAACTTTGGCGGTGCAGCAGTAGGGGCTCCCATTGATAAGTTAATAGGGCTTCTGCCTTTTGCTTTTAACTCAGGCGTAATCTTTGCCACTCTCTCTTTTATCCGAAACATAATATAAGTTTCAAGTGTTTGTACGTAGTCGTTAAAAAATTCCTGCATAATAATATTCCTCATCAAACTGCATTTGATAAGGAATATTATATACCAATTTTACTAAAGTGAGTAGTTTTTTATCGAAGGAATTTTTATACAATTGTCCAGATATTCGATTGTGCTTAGTTTTTCATTGTATAAATATTTTATGAAATTAAGATATGAAATATCAAAAGAACTCAGTAAAATATTTATCTCAAAGCCTTCCGAGCAAAACGGTTCGTAATCATAGACAACATAGCTGTTATATTTGCTTTTCCATTCTTTGCGTTCGACTTTGCAGTTATTTTCTTCTGCTACATCTTCTACCCAGTCAACAATATTTTTATTGATATTTTTTAACTCTAAATATTTATTCTGAAATTTTTCCATAACAACATATCTCCATACAGAAATTGTAAGGGCTAATGCTTGAACATAAATCACCTGTTAGTTTAGTTTTTGGGGGTAAATGTTAGGAATTTAGGTATTAGAATTTCTATTAAGTCATTGCAATACGATGCTAAAATTTACCAATTGCCAGCAGTCTTTTTAACGGGTTTTTGAAGCAGAAAATACACGAAAATATTCTGTTTAAATAGTCTTTGTCCAGCTCTCTATTGGATAGCAGATTTGTTATAAAATTTAATATATCAAAGATTTTACGCAAAAACAGGAGCCTTTAAGGCTCCTGTTTCCTGAATAAAAATATAATATTTATCCCTCAAACTGTTCGGCAACCTCAAATGGTTGTTCCGCAAGTTTAAGAGTTTCCCTGTCTATAATACCTCTTTTTAACTCAGTAAAAGAAGCTTTTTTAGAGTTGAATTTCTTTTTCAAAAACTCATATGCAACCTTTGGATCACATTTTGTTCCGCAAGTAAATAAATCTACAGCAGCATAACCCAATTCTGGCCAAGTATGAATCGCAAGATGGCTTTCTGATATAATAACCACCCCGCTTACACCATACGGATTAAACATATGAAAGCACTTTTGAACGATTGTGGCACCGCACTCAAGAGCCGCGTCTATCATGTACTTTTCTACTTTGTCATTACTATTGAGTGTATTTGGATCACACTCAAAAAATTCTGCAAGGACATGCTGTCCCAAGTTTACTTTTTCCAAGTTCTGCTTTTCAAGCTCGTCGAGTGAAGATGATACAATTGTCAATTCATGTGCCTCCTTTACTACCGGTGTTATACAACACCAATCAATTTTTACTAACTTCTATATATTACTATAAAAAACTAAAAATTTGTATATTTTACACTTTTTATCATGATTATTAAGAAATTGTTACAAAAAGGCTCGAATTTTACAAAAAATCAAGTTTTTACAATAACAAATTCATTATGTATGTTTATAATCTTTTAATATGTGTAAATGGCCAAAACAAAAATACTGCTTTTCCGATAAATCTTTCTTTGGGTAAAGTCCCCCAAAAGCGGCTATCCATGGAATTTCCTCTGTTATCACCCATCATGAAATACTGTCCTTCCGGTATTATCAGAGGACCACAAAACATATCTTCTCTACATTTATGAAAATCATATTTGCTTTTGATATAATCCTCTTCCAAAGGCTTATCATTAATAAGTACTGTAAATGAACCATCCGTATTTTCTTTTATTTCAAGTTTTTCACCCGGCAAACCTATTACACGTTTAATATATGCAATATCTTTACAGAAAAACCCGGTTAGTCTACTAAATACAGCCCAAGGCGTAGTCTCCAGCTTTACAAATGGCGGATAAAAAATCATTACATCTCCACGTTTGGGCGTATTTTCAAAATGATGAGTCTTTATAAGATTTGGGAATTTTGATAGTTTTTCTACAACGATTCGATCTCCTTCTACAAGGGTTGGGTTCATTGAGCCTGAAGGTATCCATCTTAATTCTGCTATAAAAAATCTTATTAAAATAACTGCAACAATTACAAAAACTATTGTATCGATAAGTTCTTTAAAATTAGCCTTTACTTTTTCTTTATCTATCATAAATCATTTAATAAATCCAAAAGCCCTGCTTTATAGATGCTTTCAGAATACTCCTCTAAATCTCTTCTTACATTATCAAAATAATTATCTATTAAAATATGTGTTTTTTCAATACCTAAAATATCTTTTGGGGTATAGATATTGTTTTGCTTATCGATTTGTGCAGAAACGGTCTCAATATCATTTTTGAGTTGAAATAAAATCCCAAAATTTTTGGCAAAATTTTTAGCCTTTGTTATGTCAGTATTTGTAATATTAGCGCAACTTTTAAATATTGCTTCAAAAAGGCTTGCGGTTTTCCCTTCTGCGATACTTATATAATCTTTTATCTCAGGAATTTTACCTCTCAAAAAGTATTGGTTTATTTCGGCAGTACTCATTTTATTTATACATTTTTGAAAGTTTTTCATAATCTCAATATTATTAAGCGCAATAAGCATTTCTGTCGCGATGGAAAGAAGTAAATCTCCTGAAAGTATTGAGATTTGCGGTGAATATTTCTTACCAATGGTTGGCTTGCCGCGTCTTAATATTGAATTATCAATAACATCATCATGCAGAAGTGAAGCGTTATGAATTAATTCACCTATTGTTAAAATATTAATAAAATCAGACTCTATTTTAACAGATTTAGATTTAAAATATAGTATGGTACATAAAGAACGTATTCTTTTGGACGGGCTGTTTATAAAATCCTTTAATTCTTTACTCATTAAAGTATTATTAACAGGTAATTGATTGAGTTTATTATCTACTGCTTCTAGTTCTTTTTCGACTATATGCTTAATTTTATTCATAATTTGAATAGTAGCATAAATTTACTAAGGATTACAGTGGTAATTTGAGTATAAGTGTGTTTTGTTTATCTGGTTTTCTTTAATAGTATTGATAGAGATTTTTATAGCTGCAGACCAATTCCAATGCGCCTAAAGGAACCGGTGTACTTGCTGTTTAACAGCTTAATATGTTTAAATAGTTTGCACTGGCTTTTTCTGTTGTGTAATTTTTTATTGTTGCGTATGAGTTTTTGAGAATTTCGTTTTGATTATTGGAATTTATAATAGTTTCAATAATATTATCTTTCCAGAAATACCCGTTAAACCCGTCTTTTATAATTCCTGCTATTCCGTCATTTTCGCTGCAAACGGTTATACAGCCTGAAGCCATAGCTTCAAGATAAACCATTCCGAATGTTTCATTTTTGCTCGGAAGTACAAAAATATCGGCTTTTCTCATCTCTTCAATAACTTTACCGTACTCAAGACGGCCTGTAAAAATCGGTTTTTTAGAGAGCTTTCTTAAATTTTTGTACTCTTTTCCTTCTCCTATAATTTTTAATTCAACATCAAGACTTTCGCATGCCTTTATTACTTTATCGATATTTTTACGTTTAATTAATTGAGCGCAGGTTAAAATTCGTTTTCCGCTCTCCCATGCTCTTTTCGTAATTATATTTTCGTCAATTCCGGAATAGCAGACAAAAGTTTTCGCCTCATATTCAGGATAAAGTTTTAAGAACTTGTTTTTAATCACTTCGCTTCTGCAAGCTATTTTTAGTGCATTTTTATACCCTAGCTCAAGTGCTTTTTTAAAATAAATGGAGTATAAAGGATTAGTAAGAACCTCTAGGTCGGAAACATGTACTCCTGCAATAAATGGCAATCCGAGTTTATTCGCAAACAATATTCCGCTTGGCATATGTGCAATTGTAATATCGGGCTTAAATTCCGTCTTGATTTTATTTTTAATATTACCTAAAAAAGGAAGGAAATAGTTTATATTTTCTACATTTCCGTAAATTCCGGATTTATAAAAAGTTTTTTTTCTGAGAAAAGAATTCAATAAAAAATTCGGCCGTATTATTTTTACCTCATTACCTAACTTTTCCCAGCCCTGAACAAAATCAAAAATCGTGCGCGGGGTATTTTTTTCTCCGTCTTTTACAGGGTACAAATCAGTAATTACAAGTATTTTCATTAAATATCCCCGTATTTATTTTTTTCAAAACAAAGTATATTAATTAATGAAAACGCCATAACAACAACCAGCAGCACAACTGCAAGGGCTGATGCGTAGCCTAAATCCAGGTTTTCAAATGCGCGCTCATATATATAATAAACAATGGTTTTTGTTGAATTTAAAGGCCCGCCTTTTGTCATAACATAGATTTCTGCAAAAACTTTCATTGCAGAGATGGTGCTTATTGTAGATACAAGCGCTATTGTCGGCATAATATGCGGGATTGTAACGGTCATGTGTTTTCTGAAGAATCCTGCTCCGTCAATATCGCATGCCTCATATAATTCCTGCGGAACACTCATTAAGGATGCGAGATAAATCATCATATAATATCCGATACCTTTCCATATAGTAACAACGGCAACCGAAAATAATGCCCACCTGGTATCTACAAGCCAGCCGATTGGTTCTATGTGAAAAACGGATAATATATAATTCAAAATTCCGCTTGTAGCATAGAGCCACTTAAAAGCAATTGCCGCAACTACAATTGATACAATAACAGGAAGATAAAGCAGAATTTTATATAAAGTTATTCCCCTGATTTTTTGATTAATTAATACTGCAAGAAAGAGCGGGAAAATAACAAGAAACGGAACCGCAATTATTAAGTACAAAAATGTATTAAACATTACCTTATAAAATACGGGCTCTTTTAATAGTTTTACATAATTGTCCGTCCCGCAGAATGTCGGGTGATAGATACTTGACGAATAATCAAAAAAACTCAATCCGAAAGTTTGAAAAAACGGGATAAAAAAGAACACGATTAATACTGCTGCAGCAGGAAGAATAAATAAATATGGTGTATATTTTTTATAATAATTCATATTTTGATTATCTCATCGGGTGGTGCAGTGGTCAAGTATATTTTGGTTTTTATAGGAACAATTATGAGATTAAAGTAATATACGGAATATGAGAAAACAGTTCTTGATGGGTACAAAGCCTGCAGCTTGTAACATACATTCAAACGCCATTCTGGGGGTAAATGGGTTGGTTGAGGAGTTTATAAGTTTAGAGGTTTAGGGGATGTTTCGCGCTTAGCGTACAGCTTACCCTCTCCACGGGGGAGGGTAGAATTTCTTAACGAACGGTTAGTGAGTTTAGAAATTCGGGTGGGGGCTGATAATGTTTGGGTAACTTGATACAGCGGATTTAGTGATGTGGTACGGGGAGCTTTAACTTGCCTAGAATCAGACTTGTAGGTTGGGTGAAACCCAACAATTTATTATAATTTACTTATAATTCTATATTGATTAATAAAACAGTACATTGTAATTTATAATATATTTCATAATGAAA
>CALUQF010000101.1 GCA_944322835.1 Candidatus Gastranaerophilales bacterium
TTAATGTGGAAAATATTTGTTATGAAACTGAAAAGCTCTTGTATGATAAAAAATACAGGGCCGAAACAATCGAAAAACTAGGAAAAGTCGGAGCAAAGCTGTCTGATAAGTTTTCTGCCAAAGAAGCTGCTGATTGTATAAAAGAAGAATTAACAAAAGAAAATCCGGTTTAGTTAACCGGATTTAAATTTTCTACAACCTTTTTCTAACCTTATATATATAAAGTAATATTTTATAAAAAATTTGCTTTATTTATTAAGATTTGTTTCAAGGTATTTTTTTGCACAGTCAAACATTGAATTTATAAGTCCGGAATTTGAGTAAATATTCATACCGGCAGATTCCAGAACTTGTTTAACTCTGTTTTCCCACATCATATAAACTTCGTCCTCCGGCATATTAAGGGTTTTGCCGATAAGTTTAAGCTCTTTGTAATCAATTGGTACAGGGAGAGCTCCGCGAAGTATATCAACTACATCAATTCGTTTTTTGCGCGGGAAAGCTTTAAGGAACGAGACAATGGATAATTTGTTTTCTTTAATATAGTCTTTGATAATTTCTACCGATTCATCAATAAGAATTGGTTCTTGAGGGATTCTGTATTCAGCAAATTCTTCCGGCTGAATATCCATTACTGTTGCAATTCTTTCAATTGTGGTGCCTCTGGTTGAAAAAGGTACAGTCTCGTCTATTAGATTATAAACATAAGAAAGAGTTACGCCAATCATTTCTGCGAAATCACGTTTATGAAGAGAATTTTTCTTTAAAAACTTTGCAACTTTTTCAGAACTTTTTTCGGGGATTATTTGTTTCATAATTATTACCTCTCTAATTTTGTTAACTATAAGATAATGGATTGTAAAATTTTTCATAACCCTATCTCTGATAGCCGATAAGTGGATTTCTATCGGGTGTAAAATAATAAATTGTGATATACTTATCTTATGAGGATATTGAAGTTATCGCTTAAAAATTACAGGAATTGCAGTGATATCGATCTGGATTTTGGGAGTTTAAAAACTCTTATTATTGGTAAAAATGCGCAAGGGAAAACCAATATTCTGGAAAGTATTTACTTTTTATCCGGACTGAAAAGTCCTAGAACTTCTACAATAAGCGATTTAATTCAATTTGGCAAAGACAGCTTTGAAATTAATGCAGAGCTAGAGAAAAATAACACAAATATTGAACTGGATTTTACATACAATTCCGAAAAAAAACGCGAAGTTAGGATTAATAAAGTAAAGTCAAGCGTAAAGGATTTTAAGCTTGTATTAAAGACTGTACTTTTCTCAACTAAAGATTTGCTTCTTCTGCGAGGCACTCCGCAGGATAGAAGAGATTGGCTTGATAGAGCAATTTCTCAGATTTATCCCGCTTACGATGAAAGGCTCTCTAAGTACGACAAGATAAGGATTCAAAAAAATAATCTACTAAAAAATGAGGTGGTAGATGAAGACTTGTATGATATTTATAACGAGCAATTAGTTATTACAGGTGCAAATATTATATTTTTGAGGAAAAAGTTTTTAAAAGAGATTGAGAAAATAGCTTTTGAAAAACATAGGATAATAAGTTCTTCTGAGGTTTTTAGTCTTAATTATACCAGTCCGGAAGAAGACGTTGAAGCTATTAGTGAATATTTACGGCAAGAGTTAAAAGAACGCCGCAGGGAAGAATTTGCGCGCCGCCAGTCCTGTGTGGGGCCGCATAGAGACGATATCGAATTTAAAATTAACGGGATTGACGCTTCAAAATTTGCCTCACAAGGGCAGCAAAGAACGTTAGTTCTTGCGCTTAAGCTATCGGAGCTTGAGATAATAAAAGAAAAAACAGGGTTCTCTCCGGTTCTTCTTTTAGATGATGTTCTTGCGGAGCTTGATGAAGTGCGGCAGAATTATCTTTTAAAATCTATAGGGGAAGATACGCAGACAATAATAACCTCTGTTGATACTTTATTATTTGAAGAAGAGTTTTTAAAAGATGTTATAATATATAATATTGAAAATGGCGGTTTTGCTGTTGAAAGGCAATCATTAGAGAGAGAAGGAGCGTATATATGATATTAGTAACAGGCGGAGCAGGGTATGTAGGAAGCCATCTTGTTATGGCTTTGTTAGAGGCAGGAAAAGATGTTATTGTATTTGACAGTCTTGAGCTTGGGCATATAGAAATAATTGATATTCTTAAAAAATACGGCAATCTTAAATTTGTACAAGGTAATTTAAAAAATTTAGATGATATAAGAGGTGTATTTCTGGTCAATAAGATTGAGGCTGTTGTTCATTTTGCAGCATACTCTCAAGTAGCAGAAAGTGTTCAGAATCCGCAAAAATATTATTATAATAATGTTTACGGAACATTAAATCTTTTAAATGCAATGCTTGAATTTGGAGTTAATAAGATTGTGTTCTCTTCTACAGCTGCAACCTATGGAGAGCCTGTTTATACTCCAATTGACGAAAATCACCCGCAAAATCCGATTAATCCATATGGAAATTCAAAATTAATGGTAGAAAGGATTATGGACGATTATGATAAAGCGTATGGATTAAAATCCGTAAGGCTTAGATATTTTAATGTAGCAGGAGCGGATTCAAAGTCAAGAATCGGAGAATGGCACAATCCTGAAACACATCTAATTCCAAATGTATTGAAAGCAACGCCGGATAAAAAGTTTAAAATGTTCGGTACAGACTATGGTACAAAAGACGGAACCTGCGTTAGAGATTATATTAACGTAGAGGATTTAGCCGTTGCTCATATAAAAGCACTCGAGTATCTGCAAAATGGCGGGGATACAAATTATATTAATCTTGGTACGAATGAAGGGAACAGTGTAAAAGAAGTTTTTGCAGCTTGTGAAGAGGTAAAAGGAGTCTCAATTCCGCTTGAAATCTGCTCTCGTAGAGCCGGAGACCCTGCAACTCTTGTTGCAGATAATAAGAAAGCTAAAGAGGTTTTGAATTGGATTCCCCAAAAAGACCTGACTGATTGCATAGAGACTGCTTACCAGTGGGAAAAAGTACTTAAACGAAGTTCAAAATAGGAGTAAATATTCTATGAATCCGCTATTTGTATTGACTTGCTAAGATTTATCTAGTACAATGTAATACATATTAGGGGTTTATTTTATGAATGTATTGTCTATTAATGTAAATAGCCGGTTGGGTGATAAAAATAACAATGTTGCAAGGTATAATACGACCAACAGGATATCTTTTAAGAATTTAATCAAAGCAATTCAAATAGAGCGTAACTTAAAGAAAAATTATAATATGGATTGTAATTTTCGTTCTAGTGGTTTTGTTGCGGAATGTACAATGCAGGTTGTGAAGTTATTTAATGAACTTTTTGGTCGTAGTAGCCTGCCTGATAGTGCGGAATTTTTAGCTTTTAGCAAGAAATTTGGAGAAGATGATAATACACTAGGTATGCATGTTGCTAATTTTGATAAAACAAATGCAGTTTTTTTTAATTCAGATTGTAAATGTTTTAAAACAAAAAATAAGTTGAAATTTGGTGAAATGTCTCAAAAATTAATTTGGTGGCACCCGACAGGACATTATCTGCAAACATTTGTACACGAGTTTGCTCATAGCGCACATTATAAAAATTTGTGTGAAAATTCTTGCCCGGATGTTATGTCTTTACTTAGAACAACTCGAATTCCTACTGCAGTAGGTAGATTGATAACAAAATTTAAATTAGGACGTTATTCTGCTACAAATATGAATGAATTTATGGCAGAGAGAATAACAAAAGATTTGTGTAAAAATTTAAATTCACAAGATATGTACGTTGGGAATAAGAAAAATATTGATTATGCAAAGATATTCAGTAATAAGTGGCAGTACAGATATTCAAGTCCTCAGTCATATTTAGATTATTACACCCAACAAGTATGGAATGGAGATATTGAAGAAGCAAAAAATATAGCAGGTGAAATAGAAATATATTTAAAAGAGATAGAAGCAAAAGAAGTTCTGCCGGTAGTGCAGACAGTTAAAGAAAAAGTTCCTAAGAAGTCTTTTTGGGCACAGTTGGCTGATGGATTATATAACTTGAATAAAAGTTTTACAAATAGTTTGGATGAACGGAATCGTCTACATATGAAAGAGTTGGAATAATATGATACAACCGGTGCAATTTAAATCAACAAATACATTTAAGAAGCAAGTACATGTCAAGCAAAATTATTCAAAGGAAAAACAGGCTATGTTAGTATTAGGAATAGGAGTTGCAGGTATGATAATTGTGGGAACCGGAATTGCAAGTAGAGGCAATTTCAATAAAAGCATCACTAAAAAGGGATTAGTATTAAAAGATAATATATTGGTTAAAAAAGATACCGGCGAAAAATTTACAGGCACAATTAAATCTAATATTGGTAAAATAGGCTTTAATCGTGTTGAAACTCGGAATTTTGTAGAAGGGGTAATTACTGAGAAGACATATAAAGACGCTCTAGGAAAAGAATTAAGTGGAACTTTCTACAAAGACGGAAAAGAATGTTTATTTGTAGAAATTGGATATCCATATTTTGTTCCATATAATAAATCTGTTGCAACATATAGGTATTCTCAAGATAAAACGGCAATGGAACATATGGATAAACGAGGGTTTTCCGGTAAATCTGTTTTTGAGTGGGCCAGAAATTTTGTAAAAGAACATGGTTGGCTGAAATAAATTATGATTAGCGTATTTCAAATTTTAACAGCCGAAACATTATATGGCTGTTCAATGATAGATAATATTATCCTCTGTAATATAAATTGCGCTGAATTTGTATGCCTCTAAGCTTCTTGAGAAATAATTAGATGGCAAGCCGGCTTTTTCTTTTAGAGAATTTAAGAAAATCTCTCTATCCGGAAGCTGTTCCCAAACAACAGGAAGGTATACAGCGCGCCTGTCTCTTTCTGCAATTATTATTCCGTAAGGGTAAATTTTGGATAATAAATCTTTTTCGTCTTTAAAATTTATTCTCTCAATAGATGATAAAATTGAAACAGAAACCTCAAGTTTGTCCAGCTCTTCTATTGTTAGCGGTTCAAACCTCGGGTCTTGAAACCCTGCATTTTTAGCATTATCAATAATATCAAGTATTAAGGGTTTGGTCGGATAAACAGAACCTATGCATCCCCTTAATTCGCCATTTAGCTTTAATGTAACAAAAGAAGCACCATGCTGGGTTAAAACAGAAGGAATTTGCCTTGGAATGTATTCTTCATGGTTAATGGCATATATTATACTATTTCTGGCCGTTTCTAAAATATATTTAGAGTAATATTTTTGAATATAATTATTTCTACTGTCTTCATATAAAAACCAAGAGCCATATCCTACCACTTTGTCTTTTTCATGACTTATATCACCGGAATTATACATTTCTGATCTTATAAGCGAACATTCATTATTATTTGCAAAGTCTATCAGTCCTTTTATCCCAGTCAGACCGCATGCCTGAGCATTTTCAAGAAATTCAAGCCTCCCTGTTTCTATAATAGTAGCAGTGTATGTATCAATCTGTCTGCATTGTTCTTGAGTGTAATAATGACTTAAGTCCGAAGAAATTATAAAAGATGAATTTCCCCAGTAGGTAGAAATTAAGTCGGAGATAAGTCTGTAATCACAGTTGCCGGTAAGAATCGGAACAATCCGAATTTTCCTTCCAAGTTTTTTTATATTTTTTACAAAATCAACAGCACTTTGTCTCTGGGGGTAAAAAATATTTTGTAAAAAAGGCAGTTGTACTTCTATTGAATGTTCTTTTTCAAAGATTTCATCCGCGATTATGCAAGGAAATTTTTCTGCAATTTCAGTAATTAATCTGTTATTAACTTCAATATTACCTAAAGGGGTTTCAAAGAAGGTATATTCTGGAAGAGCAATATTATTGAATGTTTCATAATGAGACGGAGCTATAATAAAAATATTCTCGCTTGCTTCTAAATATTGGTAACCAGCCATAGCCGCATGCCCTGAATAAATATATCCGGCATGCGGTACAATAACAGCTTTTGATTTATAGTCAGAACTCAAAGGTTCTTTATATGAATCAAGCAAACTATTTAGATCATCGGGATTTTCCGGATAAAAATTTCCTGCATAAACTGCTTTTTTATTCATAAGTTTATTATAGAATATTTTTAAACCAATAGCAAAAAAAAAATTTATACGTTTTAGTAATATTATTATGATGCTAAATAATGTAAAAAATATAAGTTTTCAAGGTTATAAAAATATAATATCGAATGATTTAACAGGAAATAACTCCAGAACTATTTTCTTCTCCGCTCAGCTTAATAATGAAAATTGTAGTGATTTAAATAACTATCAAAAAATTATAAATTCAGATAACCGTTTTCAATCATCGGTTTCAGATGATATAATTACATGTTTATATATAAGAAATGGAATGTCAGACAGGATTACTTTAAATGGTATTCCTCTTCCCTGGGGAACTGAACTTATAGAAATGCAGCACACGCTCCCAAAAGATTTGTACAAAAAAGAGGAAGGGATTGCGTTAAAATGCTACACACTTTTAGCCAATATAACCAGACAAATGATGCAAAACAATTTGTGCACGAAAGATAGCAAAATAATAGATGTTTTTAAGAAATTAATGAATTTTTGGAATAAAGTTGGATTAGATAAAAAATCTGCATATGATCTTGTTAAAAGCAGTTTAATATCAAATGAACCCTTTGATAAATCTGCTTTGTATCTAAACCGGCGTATTCAAAAGTCAATGAATACATTGCTTAAGTAGTACTTTTAAAGTTTAGTTTCAGTAACTTCTTTTAAATATTGTTTAATCGCCGGAGTAATGAGTAAGTCCGGTTCTTCCATGCATATTTCATCTAAAACGATAACACCGCGCCTAATCTCGCCGGTTTCTACATATAAAAGGCCCAGTTGGATTTTTTCATAAACATTCTTTGTATTTTTATACTCATTAATCTTGGTTTTTGCAATTCCCAACTGCTTATAACATTGAACTAAATTAAGATAGTACTTGAAATTAAGACCGTATAATTTTATAGCATCTTCGAAACATACTCTTGCCATATCCGGATAACCTATAAAAATATATGTTTCTCCGAGATTATTTTTAAATATGGCAGTAGCCTGAGTATTTGGACTAAGTTGAATTGCGATTTTAAATTCCTGAATTGCAGCATAATATATCCTATCTTTCAGATAGTTTAGACCGATATTATTATGCAGAAAAGCATCTTTTTCTGCATCTATAGTATATTTGTAAGGTTTTCTATATCCTGAGCAGAAAATTATTGTTAAGAGTAACAATATTGAAATTAGTTTTTTCATAATAAGTTTAATTCTAATCCTTCATATGCCATTATAGCATCGTCGGATGCATATTCTTCCGCAAGCATATCAAGTTTTTCATCATTATATGACGGATCAAAATGGAAAAATAC
>CALUQF010000102.1 GCA_944322835.1 Candidatus Gastranaerophilales bacterium
AATATTCTTCCAGAGAGTAAATACCTTTAAGGTCATACCCTTCTTTATGCAGAGCAAGGGTTGTTAAAAGTCTTGCAGTTCTTCCGTTACCGTCAAAATAAGGGTGTATTGTTACAAACTGATAGTGAATAATCCCTGCTTTTATCGGTATAGGAACATCATTAATATTATTAATCCACTTAACAAACTCTTTCATTAACTCCGGTACGTCATTTGCTTCTGGAGGTATATAGACAATATTACCGGTTAAGGAGTCCGTAATTACATTTTGCCCTTCTCTATATTCATCCGGTTTTACCTTTGTACTTCCGCCTCCGGTTACATAGGCATGGATAAGTTTAATATTATCCTCTGTTATAGGCGATTTACTTTTCGCAAGTTTTTCAATATAGTCAAGAGCTATATAGTAGCCTCTAATTTCTTTCTCATCACGTATTCTGTCGGTGTTCGAAATAACCTTATTTTTCTTAATAACCTCAAAAACCTCCTCTCTTGAAAGCCTGTTTCCTTCAATCTGGGTTGAATAGTGAATAGTTGCAACTTTAGCGGTTTCTCGTAAAGAACTTAAAAGTTTAGGATTAATCGGCAAAGCCTTAATCCCTTCTTTAACCCGTTCAATTTCAAGAAGGTTATTTGCAATGGAATTAGTGATAGAATATATCGGATTAAACTTTGCCATAAAAATACCACATTATTGCCGCTATTTTGCCACATTTTTGCCATAAAGTCAAGTTCTAAGGAAAAGATACCTCATAACCATAATGGTGCAAACCCCCTGTAAAAGGCTATTCCAGCGCATCTTCCTTATTTAAGACTTTGGTTTGTTATCTTCATGCCCCTTTATCTTGTGTTTAGGCATAATTCTTAATTCATAGTCAAACATATCAACTATTTGCATAATTTCTGTAAGCTTAAAGGAAGCACATTTAATTTTATTCAACATCCTAAGCGCCTATAAACTTCCTTGCATTTAATTGCTAATGCAGGAGGCTTGAAAATCTCGTAGAAATTCACGAGCTTTTTGTTTGACTTCTTCCGGCAACTCATATTTATGAGGAGGTTTCTTCTTAGTATTTACCATATTATTAACTTCCTTCTTTATAATAAAACTTGCTTTTAAGTTTTGATTCTTTGCAGGATATGAAAAACCTTCCAGCAGAGCTAAACGCAAATTAAACAGAAACTTTTCCGGTTCTATTCTTTTTAATTCTGAACATCTATCATTTGATTAAATACTTTTTCGCAGTAGTCCGTATATGTGCTTGCTGATACAGGCAAACCTAAATATTTTTTATAATTCAAATCAGTTCAATCCTTTCTTGATAATAAAGTATTATCTAATCATCGCTAAATACTGCAAAATACAACAATATTAGTCCGATTAATAATTCCATTATTAAATCCTTTCTAGGTAATACTTTAATACGTCAGATTTGGAGTTATTTCATTACTTTGTCCAATAAAGCCTGATAACTGTCTACAACATCATATTGAACGCTATCAGAACTTATTGTTTTAAAATGCACTCTGGCACAATCAATTTTAGCTTTTTCAATAGCCCTGAGTTTAAGAGTTTCCATAGAACCTTTTGTCTCGGCAACAAAATAGATATGTTTTACATCTTCTTCATGAAACGCTATTGCCCAATCTGGATTGTAATTCCCGACCGGAGTATTAATATAGAAATCCTTCGGCAGTTTCACATACACTGCAACTTCCTGATTTTTATCAAGGTCCTCCCCGAATTCTTTTTCTACATCCGAGTCGTATATTAGATAGTTATACAAATTCTTTTCAACAGGGATGGAATTTTTATTGGTTATAACCTTTAATTCCGGTTCTGTAAAAATATCTGTTGTATATTGTGCATCGAGTTTATTGTAAGTTATATGTTCAATAATTAACGTTGCTTTCTGCTCATTGATTAATTTAGAAACCTTTATTATAAAATCTTCCGGATTCATTTTAAACTGGTTAAACACATCTTCTCTTATACCCTGTAGAATTCTGACAATAGATTTTCTTGTAAGTTTTGTTGCCTCTACAAGTTTACCAATCAAGTCGTATTTTATTCCATAATCCTGAGCTCCTAAAACTTCCTTTTGAATTTTCCCCTTATCAAAAGCCGTTCCTTCTTTTAAGGCATCTTTTGAGTCGATTTGTCCCATTGAACCCGTTTGAATGACTGAATATAATTTTGTAACGACAAGATTTTTATCTATGGAATTAATAGCCTTATCTATTAGTTCATCCGTATTGAAACTAACAGTGTAAGCCGTTTTGGTATTAATATGTTTCCACAGTTCCTGAAATTCTTTTTTGTTGAATTTCTCTTTATCAATTTCCAGTCTTCTTTTACTTTCATTTTCGTTATCCGGATTTGTTATTTTAGGGTCATATATCGTATTAACAATATTAATAATCGCGTCTTCATATCCGTTTAAGATATCCGGCAATACAATTTTTCCTGATTTTTTAACTTCATAATAAGTATCTGTAAGCCTGTTATCATCATCAATATAATTATTTCTAATGAAAGTATTGTGGATTTTCGTTGCAAGACTTATATCAATAATTTGTTCTTCACCATTAACATTTGTAATAGATTTATTTTCAAACAGTTTAACATCAACAGTTCTCGGTCTGTCAACCACAGCTTCCGCAATTTCTGATTGTAATTTTTTAGAAAAATTTTCATAACTTTCATTTGCAATAACTGTAAGCACATTGACATCTTGAACAGTTTCTCCAAGTTTTGCGGAATCCATTCTTTCACCGTTTTGATTAACGCATAATCTCAGCCCCCTGCCGATTTCCTGGCGTTTTTTGTCCTCTGCGCTGCTTTTCTTTAACGTACAGATTTGGAATACATTCGGATTATCCCAGCCCTCTCTCAAGGCTGAGTGAGAAAAAATAAACCGTACAGGCTCTTCAAAGCTCAAAAGCCTTTCTTTATTTTTCATAATCAAATCAAAAGCATCAACGTCATTTGAGCCGCCTTCTTTTTTATCTTCTTTTGAATCAATTATTTTTTTGCTTTTCTTATCTATTGAAAAATAGCCGGCATGAGTTCCTTTTGCAGAAATTCCTTTCAGATATCGGATATAATCATCCTCTCCTATTTGGATTTGAAGCTCACTCATAAAATTTTCGTACTCTTCTTCAAACATATCCGCATATATTCCGTTTAGCTCATTATTAGAATCATCATACTGTTTGTATTTTGCAACTTCATCTATAAAGAATAATGACAGAACCTTAATCCCTTTATAGAAAAGTTTTCTTTCTTTTTCTATATGCGAACGGATTGTTTCACGAATTTGTATTCGTCTGATATGGTCTTCATTAACTTCTCCTAATACACTGCCGGTATTTATAACAATACCGTTCAAAAATGTTACCGAATTATCTCTGCCGTCAATTCTTGAGATAATATAATTGTTTTTGTATTCATCAAGTTCACCCGACAAATAATACAAGTTATCCCCTTCTTTTAAAAGTTTACCGACCTTTCGGATTTTTTTATCACTTTTCTTGTCAAATTCAATTTTTGCCATAGGGGATTTATCTTTGTATAAGGCAATTTCTTGCAGATACATGTAACCGTTTGTTGCATCATCACCTTGGATTGTTACACCTTTTACGGAAATTTTCTTGACGAGTTTTCTATTATAAGCTTCTACCGCATCCAATCTGTAAACAAGATTATACATTTCTTTTGGAGTTGCGGAATATCTGAGGGTAATAAGCGGATTAAAATCCTTTAATTTTTCTTTTGTAACTGCCCCTTCAACTGATTGTGGTTCATCGATAATCAAGATAGGATTAGTTTTTGCAATTACATCAATAGGACGTCTATATTTAAAATCCTCAAGTTTATTGGAAATTCGGCGTGCATCTTTACCTCTTGCATTGAAAGCCTGAGAGTTAATAATCATTACATGCAAATCGCCGTCGCTTGCAAACTGTTCCAGTTCGTTTAATCTTGAAGAATTATAGATAAAGAACTTTATCTTTTTCCCGTATTCTTCTGCAAAGTGGTCTTGTGTGATTTGAAAAGTTTTATACACACCTTCTCTTATTGCAATGCTCGGTACAACAATAATGAATTTTGTCCAGCCATAATTACGGTATAGTTCAAACATAGTTTTTATGTAGGTGTAAGTTTTGCCGGTTCCTGTTTCCATTTCAACAGTCAGATTGTATCCGCCTATCAATCTGTCGGAGGGTTTTAGAAGTGTTGCACGCTGAACTTTATTTAAGTTTTCCAAGATTATATTGTTACTCAATTCCGGTATTATCGGATGATTGCCAAAACCATAGATTTCTTCATCTTCTTTTACTAATTTTTGTTGTTCAAATTGCTTATAAGGAGTGTAGCCTTTATCCATTATGTAACTGGAAGATAAATGCGGCTGGCCTGCAAACACGTCAACAACAGCTTTAGCAGCATCGGCTTGAAATTTTTGATGTTTGAATTTTAATTTCATTGCTCTTACCCCCTTATATAACCTTAACTTTTGTATCAGGAGTAATAAGTTTAAAGATTTCTTCTACATTAATTTTGTTATCATCAGAAACAAAAGAACTGTCTCTAAACACTACTCGTGTAGGCTTTTTCTCTGCTATTTTTCGGATTACGGATTCAGGAATACTGTCTTCAAAACAGGCAATCAAATCCGGTTCAAGACCTTCCTGTTCATTAACTATATGAACTCTTTTTCCGTCAATAACTTCAACTTTGTGCGGAAGTGATAATTCAACACCCCAGTCAAGCAGACAGCCGTATAGCAGGTCTTCGTCAGTTCTGTCATCTTTTATATTGCTCTCAAACATTCCTAACTGTTTTTGTGCAGTTTCGTTTGGCGTATAATAGACATCCTTCATATTAGTATCATCAACTTTAAATACCCTAAACCCGATATCTATTTTTTTATCAGGGTTTTCTTCCTGAATCTTTTTCCCCGCACGTCGAATACGCTCTTTACCGATTTCACAAACATTTTTATAGTTCATAGGATTTTTGTCTTTCGCTTCAGGAATCTGAACCATAATAAATTTTCGGTTGCCACAATCTTCTACATTAAGTTGCATGCATGCTTGAGCTGTAGTTGCTGAACCAGAAAAAAAATCAAGAATAATACTATCTTTAGCTGAGGCCGTTTCTATTATTTTTTTCAGTAAAATAACTGGTTTAGGATACATAAACTCTATTTGATTTCCTAACAAATTTTCAAAATCTTTTCTTCCAACAGTAGTCCCGCCATAATTTAATATCGATAATAAAAATGCTGTTCTTCTGTCATCAGTAGGTATAATTAATCTAGGCTGCTTATGCCCATCACTTCCCCAATAAATTAAATCCTGTTTTATTAATTCATCAATTTCTTCTTTACTCCATTTCCACTGCCTTGTAAAGGAATCGCCATTCGGATTTGTAATAGTAAAATAATTTTTGTGGTCAGTTTTTTCCATATCTAAATTAACGGCTAAATTTGCAGTTTGAAATTCATTTTCCCTACCCATAAGAGGCTCGCGGACCTTGCGAAACTGCACTGCATTATAATTTTTATACGCACATAAAATATATTCATGTATACGTCTTATTGTTGATGTTTGTTTTAGTGTTCCAGATGCCCCATTAGCTTCTTTATTCCATATCAGAGTTTCTACATTACTGTTTCCAAATATTTCATTACAAATTTTTCTTAAATTATCTATTTCATTATCATCAATAGAAATAAAAATAACTCCATCTTCCGATAGTAAATTATTTGCTAATTTTAATCGTGGATATAACATAGAACACCAATCACTATGATATCTGGGATTTGTTTTTTCATTTTTTTTAAAGTTAATACCATTTTCATTCAGGTATTCCAATTTTTCATTATATTCATTTTGTTCCATTATAAAATTATCATTATATGGGAAAATATCATTTCCTGTATTATATGGCGGGTCAATGTATATCATCTTGATTTTACCCATATAACTTTCCTGCAAAAGTTTCAGAGCATCGAGATTATCTCCTTCTATATAAATATTTTCCGTAGTATCCCAATTTACGCTGGATTCTCTATCCGGTCTAAGTGTTTTTCTTATAGGACGATTGGCTTCTACCATAGCCTCACGTTTGCCAACCCAGGTGAAATCATACGTTTCCTGTCCGTCAACAATATCTTCCGATAACTCTTGTTTCAGTTTGTTAAAATCAATAGCGATTTTTAATTTGCCGTTCTCGTCCCTCGATTCAGTTGCAACATTCGGAAATAACTCCAAAATCTTTTGAATATTCTTGTCCGTTATATTCCCTGTTTCCATTGCCAATCGTTCCATACAGTCCACCTTCCTTTATGGCGCCGACCGGCCTATGTCAAGCCGAGACGACTTATCTTACTTAATCTATTAAATTTCCTAATTCATATTTAAGAGGTTTTAGTTCATTTTTTAATTCAATCTGCTTATTAAACTGAACTTCTTGTCTTATCTTACTTTTCAGCTGCTCTATCTGACGTTTGAGCCGTTCTATCTCAACAGACTTTTCGACAGCCTGTTTGATTTCAGTATTCTCATTTATCTCAATTTTACCGTTTGAAATTTGAGAAATAAAACCATTGAAAACAGTATCCAAATCAAGCCCGTTAAGTTCTAATAAAACAGACTCTTCCTTCTGCCATTCGCTTCTGTATATTTTTAAAATCTTAAATTTATCTCCTGAAGCTAATTTTTCCTTATAAGATATTGCAATCTGTATTTCATCCTTATACTTAAAAACAAACAGAATATATTTAGGAACGACAGAATCAATTTCACGTATTAAATTATCCGAAACTGTTTTTTCTTTAAGCAAAAATTCATTAAAAATATTATAAAGTGCAATAAAATAAATAAATTCCCCGGAATTTTCTTTATAAACATTTGATATACTTTCAATAATCTGTTCCGTAACATCCTGTAATTTATCTTTATCCTGCCAAAGATTATTGAACATTTGTAAATATTGCCTGCTTTCCGGAGCAGCAAATTTTATCACATAATTAAAAGAATTATTACCCTTTTCGCAGCCCAAATCTGTTGTTGTAAAACCGCAAACCGGATTATAGCATATCGTATCCGTGTTGTTTGATACACTGATAAAACCCTGTATATTTTCGTTTGTTATATTAGATTTGAATCTTATCTTTTTTCTTATCCAATCCGTACACTCTTTAGCAATAGCACGCTGTGTAAGTTCATTTCTTAGTTTTATTTCATATTCCGTTCCATACAGGCTTTTTTCCCGGGATAATCTGGGGATATAAAATTCCCTTTTAGTTTTTGATGTTCGTTCTTTTACAAAAGCCGGAGATGTAAAGATAAATCTTAATTCTTCAATACCTTCTAATTCGTTTTTTAATTGTTGGAAT
>CALUQF010000103.1 GCA_944322835.1 Candidatus Gastranaerophilales bacterium
TGTTCAAAATTAGTCAAGTAATCTGATGTTTGTGTGTAGGTAGGGGGGGAACAAAAGTTTCTTTATATCAGAAGAAAAAAACTTTTTCATTTGTTGTAAAATTATAATAAAAGAGGAATATAGAATGAAAAAGGTATATATAGAAATATTAGGCTGTCAGATGAATAAATCTGACGCGGAGCGTATGTACGGAATGCTTGAACATTTAGGATATACGCAGACAGAGAATCCAAAAGATGCTGATATGCTTATAATAAACACCTGTTCTATAAGACAATTGTCTGAAGATAAAGCATACAGTGCTATCGGTGTCTGGGGTAAGTGGAAGAAAAACAAACCTGATTTAAAGATAGTTTTTGCAGGGTGCGTAGCTCAACAAGCAGGTGAAAAACTCTTTAGACGTGCTCCTTATGTTGATTTAGTTATAGGAACACAAAGGCTTTATGAGCTTCCTAACCTTGTCAAAAGAATTGAAGCCGGAGAACGTGTCGTTTCAACAGAAGAAAAACCTTATGAAGAATCCGATATCCAAATTAACCGCGTAAAAAGCGTTAATGCATGGGTGCCCATCATGGAAGGGTGCAATAATTTCTGTTCTTACTGTATTGTTCCCTATACCAGAGGACGCGAACGCTCAAGAAAACCGGAGCTTATACTTAATGAAGTCAAAAAAGCTCTGAAAGAAGGGTTTAAAGAGATTACGCTTTTAGGGCAGAATGTTGACAGCTATGGCAAATGGCTTACGGAAAAAACAGAAGAAAACCCCTGGGGATATACAAAAGATGAAGAGGGTAAAGTTATTAATCTTGCGTGGCTATTGAGAAAGGTAAATGCTCTGGAGGGTAAATTCAGAATCCGATTTGTGACATCTTACCCGACTGATATCACAGAAGAACTCATCGATACAGTGATAGAGCTTGATAAAGTGTGCGAATATTTCCATATTCCGATGCAATCAGGCGATGATTATGTCTTAAAGAAAATGAACAGAAGATACGATTATGCAACCTATAAAAAAATATGTGAAAATATCCGCTCCCGAATCCCAGATGTTACTATAACAAGCGATTTTATTGCGGGTTTTCCGGGGGAAACCGAAGAACAATTCCAAAATACATTAAAGGCGATGACGGAATTAGAGCTTGATTATTCAAATACAGCTGCTTATTCTCCGAGAGAAAAAACAGTTGCAGCAAAATGGGTTGATTTATACATACCGGAAGATGTAAAAACAGAGCGTTTGGCGCGTTTAAATGAACACAACCGTGAATGCTGTCTAAAATCCAACCAAAAATATGTTGGGCGCAAAATGGAAGTTCTAATAGAAAAGTTTGAGAACGATAAAAATATTATCTCCGGCAGAACCAGAAATAATAAAATTGTCCATATACCTTATGATAAGGATATTACAGGCGAGTTTATTAATGTAAAAATAACCTCCGCCCGCACATGGTATTTGAGAGGCGAAATTATCAATTGAAAACTGCGGGGGTGAGAAAACATACATTAAGATTTACATCGATATTTTTGCTTGGATTCCTCAAAGGCGTCTTGCTTTTTGGTTTTATTATATAATATACCTACTCATGAATAGATTATAGGTTTAGATTGGAGTGTGTTATATGAAAATATCTTGTAAAACATTGTTACCAGCTTTTAGTATACTAGCATTGGTTTCTTGTAGTGATGTTAATAAGAGGGCCAAAGATTATATGGTAGAAACAAATAGAACTCAAAAATAATTGGAAGAGGTAACAAAAAATAACCTGCAAGGTATTCAAGCGAAATTGGATTCTATAGCTTATAGGGATATTTTTAATTCAACACTAGCGTCTAGGGATTCAGCAAATGTCGCAAATTTCAATAAAGTTGCATCAAGTATGTATCCTCTAGAAAGAGTTTTAGATATGCGTAATGCTATGGGAGATATTGATGAAAAATTGACAGATAAAGGTATTACTGTCCAAGAATTGGCAACTATCAGGGATAAAGATATATTTTACAAAAGCGATGTGGCGAGAGTAAATACCAGACAGCACTATGCTGATGATTGGGCATATAGAAAATTCTTTAAACATATTGGGATATTAAATGATACTATTGTAAAAAAATGTGATGAAGTTAGCAAAAAAATACGCCCATACTAGAGGTTAATCTGGAATTTCATCTAACCTACAATTAGTTTGATATTGCTGATATACATACATTTTGTATTCAATAAGCAGGAGAAATCGTAGGAAGTCGGTAAAATCAAACCGCAAAAAATACATTTTTTAGATTGTTAAGTTTATTTACAAAGGCGGGGGGATTATAATATAATCTTCATATACTAAAGTAAGGAGAGATTAATGATACGTTATTTTTTAGGTTCATATATAGTTACAGTGTTCGGGCTTATATGTGCGTATTTGTGGGGAGAACACGTTCACCACGGCACAGGTTTAACTTGTATTTTTATTGCGATGGTGCTAGCAGTTTTGGAGATAAGTTTATCTTTTGATAATGCTGTTGTTAACGCTATGAAGCTTGAGGGTATGTCTGAAAAATGGCGGCACCGTTTTATTACTTGGGGCATACTAATTGCAGTATTTGGTATGAGGTTCTTATTCCCGCTTTTAGTGGTTGCTATTTTTGCTAAATTGAATATTCTCGCTGTATTGAATATGGCATTGAATGACGTACATTCTTATGCACACTATTTGGAATTAACTCATGCACCGATTGTTGCATTTGGTGGTTCTTTCCTGCTTATGCTGTTTATGGATTATTTTACGGAAGAAAAGAAATCAGTATTTTGGATTAAGGGCCTAGAGCATGCCCTGCAAAAACTTTCTAAAGTGAGAGGCATCTGCACTATTACAACTCTTATTGCGCTCGGGCTTTTAATGTTTGAGATTGCACCTGATACAAGACAAAGCGTTATGTCATCAGGAATTGCCGGGATTATTACTTATCTTGTGATAGACGGGCTTGCTGAGTGGCTTGAAAAAAGACAGGAAGAAAGAGCAAAGCTTTGTGCAGATACGGTTAAGTGCTCAGGACTTGTCGGGTTTTTGTATCTTGAACTTATAGATGCGTCATTC
Source organism: Candidatus Gastranaerophilales bacterium (assembly GCA_944322835.1). Taxonomy (GTDB): domain Bacteria; phylum Cyanobacteriota; class Vampirovibrionia; order Gastranaerophilales; family Gastranaerophilaceae; genus CAG-196. The sequence goes on from CALUQF010000103.1 coordinate 3,084, forward strand.
TCATTAGACGGTGTTCTGGGTGCGTTTGCGTTGAGTAAAGATATATTGATTATTACAATAGGTTTGTTTATTGGCGCGATGTTTGTTCGTTCGCTCACAATAATGCTTGTTGAAAAGAAAACCCTTGACCAGTATTTATATTTGGAACACGGTGCACATTGGGCAATCGGTGTTCTTGCAGTCTTAATGTTCGTTTCGACTTTCCATCAGGTGCCGGAGGTTGTAACAGGACTTTTAGGTTTATTGTTCATTGTTAGCGCATTTATATCTTCTCTAATACATAATAGAAGGATTAAGAATGGAAATTAAAAGCAGAAATTTATATTATGTAGGTGGTGTTGTGCGTGATGAGCTTTTGGGAATTGAAAGCCTTGATGTTGATTATTGTTATGAAGGAGACGCAATAAAATTCGCAAAAAGGCTATTCGGGCAAAATATGCTTGCATATATAAAAGAAAATCCCGCATTCGGCACAGTAAATATTTCTTTTGAAGAAGGCGGTGAAATTGATATTGCTTCTACCAGAGAAGAAAAATATCCTAAACCTGGACATTTACCTGTAGTATATAATATAGGCTGTTCTTTGAAAGATGATTTAAGAAGACGTGATTTTACAATTAATGCAATGGCAAAAAGAACAACAAACAAAGATAAAATTATAGACTATTATGGCGGAAAACAGGACTTAAAAGACAAGCTTTTAAGAGTTTTACATAAGGACAGTTTTAAAGATGATCCGAGCCGTATCATAAGAGGGCTGAAGTTCGCTGTTAGATTCGGATTTGAGCTTGAAGAAGAGACTAAAAAGCTTCAGGACGAATATCTGGAAAATATAAATTATGATATGTGTTATCATAGGATTAAAAAAGAACTCATTGAGACATTTAGTCTTAATAAACAAAAGGCTTACGACCTATTTATATCACAGGGTATTTACAAACTCTTAGGTCCGAATCAAAAACTTCCAAAGATTAATACATCAATAGAAAGACTTATAGATGAGTATCCAAGCCAATACTCATGGCTTGTTTATTTAGGGCAGTTTGATTTGACTAATTTAGAACTAACACGTCAGGAACGTAAAATTATAGAATGGGCAAAGCGTTTACAAATAGAACAGCCAAACAATAACACACCGTTTGAAAGTATTTTAATCCACAGGTTAAGACTCAAGAGCGTTTATGATTCAGAAATAGATTAGGGAGAGCTTGATGCTCAAAAAACTCTTAAACACAAAATTCCATCTAAGGTTTCTGTTTAATCCTTTAATCCGGTATAAGGCAGATTATATGGGACTTTATCAAGGGGTTACTGCGGCCGATATGAAAAGAGAAACCCCGATAATTGTTTCTCTAACCTCTTATGAAGAACGTTTTGGAGATTTGGTTATTTCGCTGTATTCTCTGCTTAATCAAAAAATTAAACCCGATAGAATAATCTTATGGCTGAGTGATGAATTTTGCGGGGTTAATGATTTGCCGTATGAGATTACAAGGTTTATAAAAAACGGGCTGGAAATAAGGTTTGTAAAAGATATTAAATCGTATACAAAGGCGTATTATACATTTAAAGAATTCACAAATGCAATAATTGTAACGGCTGACGATGATGTTTATTACCCGTCAAGCTGGCTCGAAAAACTGTATCATTCATATATTGCTAACCCCTCTGATATTCAGGTTCACAGGGCACACAGGGTTAAGTGTGACAGCGGGAAAATCACACCTTATGAAACCTGGGAAAAACATGTTAGAGAAGAAAGCGCAAGGTTTGATAATTTTCTAACCGGAACAGGCGGAGTATTGTATCCTCCAAAATGTTTTTCTAAAGAGGTTTTGAGGGACGATATTTTTCTTAAAGAAGCACCAAATGCTGATGATATTTGGTTTTGGACAATGGCGCTTGTGCATAACAGGAAAATTCGGGTCGTAAAAAATCATATCAAAACCCTAACTTGTACGAATATTTTAAGACAACTCGGGTATGGCGGGAATACTCTATATTCTTCAAACAGCCTCGGGGAAAATGACAAGCAGCTTGAGAATTTGATGAAATATTACGGACGAAATGTTTTAACGAAATTATAAAAATTTCTTTTCAAAAATAAAAGAATTATTGAATAAGTTTATTTTTATTGAATTGCGGCTTAATTTTACATAAAAGAGTTTTATACGTATATAGTTTAAGAGCAAAAGAGGCTTTATAAAAGAGTTCCTATTCTTTATTGTATTGTAATACAGCGATATACAAAAAAGGTATTTGCTAAGCCAGCTGCTGTAATCTTTTGTTATATAACTATTCGGGTGTAAGCGCCAACGTGTAAGCTTTTTATCTATATAAAAGACCTTGCAGTCTGCAAGTTGAGACCATAAATAATGATCCAGAGACGGCTTATAGAAAGAATTAAAGTTACAGTTCAAAAGGAGATTTCGCTTAACCATAACAGAAGAAAAAGTTGTTATGATATTAATATCCGGAATTATTTTAGCAAAATTCTCTATAAATTTTGACTTATCCAGAATTATAGAAGAATTTTGTAAACTTTTATAATAATCTTCCAGCATTTTTATTCGTTCTTTATCCTGGAATGCGTCTATATCTGTAAATATAAGCTCTGCTCCTGTTGCAATGGCCTTTTCTTTTTCTTCCAGAGCATTTGGCATAAATAAATCATCACTTTCTAAAAATGCTACCCAATCCGTATTAGAGTTTTTAAGTCCTGTTTGAATTGCTTGAGCAAGTCCGAGATTTTTATTATGGAATACAGGTTTGATTCTTTTATCTGCCTTGGCATACTCAGTTATAATTTCTCTTGAGTTATCAGTAGAAAAATCATCAACAATGATTAGTTCCCAATTAGTATATGTCTGATTGATAACACTCTCAATTGCCTCTTTTATGTATTGGCTGTAGTTATAACTCGTCATTATTACTGAAATTTTTTCCGGCATAAAACAATTTTACCTTAAACGTTTTTTAAGGTAAAATTGTTACAATAGGTTGCAAGCATATGAAACTAAGTATTATTACACTTACATATAATCATCTTGATTATACTAAAAAATTTATAGAGAGTTTGGCAAAATATACAAAAGAGTACGAACTTATAATAGTTGATAACGGCTCTACTGACGGAACAAGAGAATATCTTAAAAGCTTACATAATGTAAAATTGATTTTCAATGATGAAAATATGGGCTTTTCAAAGGGAAATAACCAGGGGATTGAAATAGCAGAAGGTGAGTTTATCGGTTTTTTGAACAACGATATTTTGCTTTATCCTGATTGGTTTGAAGAGATAGAAAGGGTTTTCACTAATGAACCCAAAGCGGCTTTTGTTTCACCTCGGCATGTAAACCCGCATTATGATGATACAAATGAATATAAATATTTGAATTTTTACAAAAATATTTATGGGTGTGATTATGAAAAAAGTTTTGATGAGTGTGTATTCTCTTGCGTTATTACAAAGAAAAAAGTATTAGATGATATCGGTGTTTTTGATGAATATTACACTCCGGCCTTTTTTGAAGACAATGATATAAAATATAGAGCCATTCTTGCGGATTATGATGTATATGTTGCTAATACAGTATGTTTCTATCATTTCGGCTCTATTACATCTGTTGAGCATAATGAAAATTTCCATAAGAATAGAGAATACTATATACAAAAATGTCCTTTTGGAGAATATTTATCTATAACAGGCAGGGAGAGGGATATTTATAAAAGAATAACGGAAGATTTTAGAAGATTTCCGCTAAAACAGATATATTCTCTTTTTATTATAATTAGAAAAATTAGAAACCGAATAAATAAAATTAAAAAGAAAGTACTGAAATAATGAAACTTTTATTTGATGCAACGGAGCTTTCATATTATTTAGATAAATCCGGACATAGAGCAGGAGTTTTTTTTGTTGCGCTGAATCTTTTTAGGGAATTAAGAAAAAATAACGAACTTGTTCTGGTTTGTAACTTTAAGCGATATTATTTCTTAAAAAAAATCATTGAGGATGTTGATGAATTTAAGGGGCTAAAGCTCTTAGAAGAGCATTCTATTATAAATAAATTCTTGGCTTGGCTTAATTATGCCGTAAGGAATTCAAATCGTAAAATTATATACGGAGTGCTAAGCCTTTCAAGGTATTATGAGAATTTGTTTTATATAAAAAATAAGAAAAACAAAGAAGCTCTTAGAGGGTTCCGTATCTATTTTTCTCCATTTACCCCGCCTTCTAAAGAAATAGAGGACTCGGGTTTAATCAGAGTAAGAATGATACATGATGTAATTCC
>CALUQF010000104.1 GCA_944322835.1 Candidatus Gastranaerophilales bacterium
AACGGCAAGTGTTAATATATTTACTAATAACACTATTATTAAATATCGGAGTTTCTTCATTTTGATTAAGTCGCTTGATAAGCTCCTGCATGGTAAAATTACCTTCAAGCAGCACCTGAAGTGTTTTTAATACTTGCATCGAAGATAAGTTCTTTTTTAAAGATTCTTTAATCATTATATATCTTCCTCATATCTTTTAATTTTTGAATAATTTTAGCCCTGAATTCCAATGGCTCCTGAACAATACAATCAGCACCCAGAGAAAGAATTCTTTGCATTGCAACAAAATCGTTATGATATTTACCTTCAACTAAGACTCCGTCGTTGGATGTTTCAATTATTGTTTCATCTTCATCAATATCTGTTATGCCAAAATTCTTCAAGAAAAATTTGACACAGGTTTTGTTAAACTCTATACTTCCGGAGCCGGGCTTTCTGGATAAAATTGATTTAATTCGTTTTACATTAAGTGTTACAGCTTCCTTTTTGAAAAGATCATATCCCCAAAGATATATTTTATCATTCTGACAAACTAATTTTTGTGCAACTATATCTTTTTCAGCTTCTTCTTTTGTTCCGGGATTACAGTATATCAATTTTAACGTATTATTATCGCGGCAATCATCTACCATTTTTTTGATAAACTCTGTTTCAAAATTTTTTAAAACAGATAATCCGTATAACTGTTCTTTAATTGTTTCATCCGTAATGTGTTCTGCAATTTTTTTAAATAACTCGTCATACTTGATAAGCAATAATATATTAGATTTATCTTTTACCTTTTTATAAACTTTTTTGAGTAACAAAATTTCTTCAGACGTTATATTAAGCGAGAACGGATGTTTTTTCAAAATATATTTAAACCCGCTCTTAGCAGTTGCATGTGTAATTTCACATCCCATAGCACGTAAAGTATTCAAATCAATTCTCAAAATATCATTAGAGTGTGAGGGCTCCATAATATTTAATTTAATAAACTCGTCCCTTATTTCATCTAACGTCCGCGGTGACTTAATCAAAAGCCATAATAACAAGAGTGAGCGTACTCCTGTCAGGGATATTTGACTTAGCTCTTCTTTTTCTGCAATCTTAAACACAGGCAATCCTCTCGGTTTATTGTTTTATTGTAAGTATTAATATTATTGACATAAATTAATTAAATATTCAATCATATCTTCACAAAAATATTTATCTTTAGCGCTAAAAAGCAGAACATCTCCGGGAAAATGACGCTTAACATTTGCCAAAACTGCAGATTGCCTGCCTTTTGCAATATAGTCGATTTTAGTAACTATAGTAAAAACAGGAAGATTATATGTTTCAACCCATTCACGCATTACAAAATCATTTTTTTGGATATCGTGCCTGGCATCAATAAACTGAATCAGCGATTTTATTTGCTTACGCTTAAGAAGATATTCTTCCAGATATCTCTGCCACTTTGCCTGTGTTTCTTTAGAGATTTGAGCATATCCATATCCGGGTAAATCCGCAATAATAAACTTATCGGTAAAATTAAAAAAATTAATCAATCTTGTTTTCCCAGGTGTATTAGATGTTTTTGCAAGTTTTTTATTATTGCACAAAGCATTGATAAAGGAAGATTTACCAACATTTGAGCGTCCCAGAAGCGGAAATTCCGGCAAATTAGTTTCCGGGCATTGTGAAAGCTTTTCGGCACTTATTAAAAACTTTGCGTTAAGCTGTTTCATGCTCTTTCTTTTCCTGTTCTTTTTTTCTTGCCTTATATGTCACAAGTGATAGTAAATTATAGAGCTTTTCATTATTAACTACCGTGAGCTGGGTTTTATTTTTCATCAAACTTACGTCAATTGACGGTTTATGTGCAAAAATATTATTTGTCTGGACACTTACTATCTGAATAAAATTATCTTTTAATATGCTCAGGGGTTCTTTCAAAAATATTTCAAATGTTTTAAATATATTCATTTTCTGCTTCCAAGATTAGTATAGATATTGTATAATAGATTAATAGAAATGTAAATCATGAAAAAGAGTTTCTGAAATGAATGAACGTGATAAAGCTTATATTGATGAATTTTGCACATACCTAGTTGTTGAGAAAAATTTCTCTGACTGTACCCTAAAAGCATACTCGTCTGACATCGTAAGTTTTATTCTCTGGCTCGACGGTGCAGATTGTCTGGAAGCTGATTTTAACAAACTTAGAGAATATTTACATTTTATTCAAAGATTTGAGTATAAAAAGACAACTATCGCACGAAAAGTTGCATCCATCAGGACTTTTTACAAGTTTCTCTTCCGTGAGCGATACATTGATACAAACCCGGCCATATCTCTATCTGCACCCAAGCGGCCGAAACCGCTTCCTAAATTTTTAACTCCCGAAGAGGTTGAAAAGATTTTGAATAATGTGAAAATTGAAACACCTGCCGGTTTTAGAAACCGGGTAATTTTAGAACTTCTTTGGGCTACCGGCATGCGCGTTTCTGAATTAAGCAATCTCAATTTTGGAGATTTAAACCTTGAAGAAAATGAAATACGTGTATTTGGTAAAGGTGCAAAAGAAAGAATTGTTTTAATCTCTGACAGAGCTAAAAATTATCTCATCCAATACATAAATTCTGCACGAAAACTCATCGCTCCTGATTATAATACTGAAGAAATTAATGACGATACACCTCTTTTTATTAATAATACGGGATTTAGGCTGCAAAACAAAACAATAAGAAAAGCTATAAATGAAACTGTAAAAAAAATAGAGCTTCCGAAAAAAGTTACTCCACATGTTTTTCGGCATAGTTTTGCAACAAAACTAATTGAAAATGGTGCAGATTTAAGAGTCGTACAGGAACTGTTAGGCCATGCCGGAATCTCAAATACGCAGATTTATACTCATATTTCTATGAAACATATGCGGGATGTATATGAAATAGCACATCCCCACGGCTAGCCACTACTGTCTATGATAAATTTACAAATATAAACACATTATATGCGCTAACGTGCTGTGTTAAAGTCCCGTAGTCCCGTAGGTTGGGTGAAACCCAACAATTTAAAACAGTACATTATAATTTATAATATATTCTATAATAGTAAAAATAATGCAATCAATTTATTTGTTGGGTTTCACCCAACCTACTAAGCTACTAAGCTGTGAGCGTAGAGCAAATCCAAGACAGGGGCGAAATCTTTGATTGCGGAGGGGTTTTATACAGACGTCTGTTGCATAAAAAATTTCCGGCGCCCTTTTATAAGCACCGGAAACTGCAGAGTAATTAGTTTGTTACTACTGTTCATAGATATAACCGTTAGTCAAATCTATCTTCAATGGGCCGAGAAGTCTTATGTTAACAATCTGATCCGGCATTGTTAACACTTTTGCACCTTTGAATATCTTTCTCCAGAAACCAATTTTTCCTGGATCAAGTGTTGCAACACCATAAAGCATTACAGCTTGATCGTGAGGCGTTACAAGAAGTTCATTCTTGATAATTAATTCTCCGTTTTGTCTGAAGAGTTTAGCTCTTTGAACATGCTTAACCTGTCCTTTTAAGTCGCTTCCCTGTTCAATTAATAGATATTTTTCTTTTGTAACGATATTTTTAGGAACTTTTGCTGTATAAATATCAGTTACATTAGAAATCTGAGAACCAACAACGGTTTCCATCTGAATCGGGAATATTGAACCCGCAGGAATTATACCGATTGAACCCTGAACTTTAACATTATCAACGATATAACCTTCAGCAGTTCTTTTCTGCATAGATTCAGCCAATTTCGCATTCGGATTAAGCTTAGCTTCCTGCATCATTTTATAAAGAATAGCAGCAACTTCTGCTCTGTTTGCCGGTCTGTCTGCTTCTAACTTGCCTTCATTACCCGGCATTACAATAATCATATCCAAAAGCTGAGCTTTTCCGGCCGCAAGCAAGAACCATGCCGGAATTTGAGTATAGTCTTCATAACTTTTTTCTAAGATTTCCTGAGCTTTTTGTTCGCTAATCTGCTGTGTAGTAAGCGCATTTACAGCAATAGAGATTGCTTCCGCTCTTGTTACAGAATCATAAGGTCTGAACTGGGCATCTTGAGCATCTGTAATTAAGTCAAAATAAACAGCTTTTTTAATAATATCATAAGCCCAGAAATCCGATTTCACATCGGAAAAATGAATGTCTTGTGTGACATTGGCATCTTCTTGTCCGAGAGCTTTTATAGCCATAGAGGCAAATTCTGCTCTTGTTACAGGAATATCAGGTTTATAAGTTCCGTCAGGATAGCCGACAACGACCCCGACTTCTGTTAAAAATTTAATTGATTGATATGCCCAGTGATTTTCATCCATATCACTATAGAAGGCATGTGCGGGGTTGCCGAGCATTAAAACTGTAGTTAATACACACACTCCCTTTAATAATTTTTTGAACATCAAGAGTCCTCCTTTTCATTTTTCCTCTTGTATTTATCCTATCTTAAATAAGTACTTATTGCAATTTATTTTAACAAATCTACATAAACGCGCAAAAATTTTTATAATTGGGTTTTAATATATATAGGTGTGTGAAAATGGATATCCGAATAAGTCATTCTGTAAATTTTGGGCGTCTTTTGAAACCATCAGAAGAGGCTGATTACAAAAAGACCCTGGAGCAGGCCAGAGAAAAAGCCGGCAACAGAGGTAAAACCATACTTATTTTGCCGTCATCTTCGCTCCCGCAAAAAGATATTAATAATACCGGAGTCGGGAATTTAGGGAATAAAGAGGGATTGGAGTTTTTTGATTTTGCTAAAAAATACTGGGGAGTTAATGAAATACAGATTTTACCTGCCGGACAGTATCACAGCCATCATGGGAATTATCCGCCGTATTCGGGCACATCTATGGATTTGGGCAATCATATGATTAATATTAAAGCTCATTTGCAGGAAAGTGATTTTAAGGAGTTAATATCTTCCAACAATATCAAAGGTAAAGTAAATTTTTCTAATGTAGTTGATATAAGTTCTGCCCAGGAAAAGGCTTTAAGAAAACTCTATAAAACCATGCCGGATAAAAGTGAGTTTGAAAAATACAAGTCCGAAAATTTCGCAAGGCTTGAGGCCAAAGGTTTGTTTAGGGCATTAAGGACAATATACGGTACATCCAATTATCATAAATGGAATGAGATTGACAAAAATCTTTTCTCACTTGAACCGGCAAAAAGGGCTGAGAGAATAAAAGAGATTTACAAACTCTGCGGGGAAGAAGTTGATTTTTATATGTACAAACAATTTCTGGCAGACAGTGATTTAAAAAAGGCCAAGGAAGAGCTAAACTCCAAAGGGCTTAAGCTGAATGCGGATTTTATCTGCGGTTTTTCGTATAATGAGGTATGGTCACACCCGAAAGCTTTTACTCCGGGCGCTTCTATCGGCTGGGGGCTGCCCACGCTGAATTTCGAGAATCCGGAGGCAGAAAAATTATTGAGAGAAAAAGTTGATTTCTACACCAAACGTTTTGACGGCTTAAGAATTGATGCTGCCTGGACTTATGTTAACCAGCCGCAAAGCGAGCATGTTTTTAAATATTATGACGATAAAATTCTCAATATTATTGAGGATGAGTTTAAAAAAGCCAGGGGAATGGGGTATGATTTAAAAGATTTAATGTACGAATTCTCTGCCGATCCTAATAAATTTGGGCTTTATAACGGACATACCATTAAACCGTATGTTAAAGACCGCGTAAAAATAGAGACATCAGACCATCTTTCGGGCCATTGGGGCTCTAACCGCGCTTTTTTAGACAGAAACTGGAGTCCTCAAAGTTTTATCATTGGTGCAACAAACCACGATTCTCCTAAAATTAAATACAATGAAGGGCAGGCCAAAGTTTTATCAAAAATCCTTAAGATTCCCGAAAAAAAACTTATGGATGAAAAAGAATTTATAAGAGCGAAATTTGCAGAACCTGCTTCTGCCTGCAATAATATGATATTTTTTAGAGACGCTCTTGCTTTAGAGGATACGCATTCACGTATCCCGGCTGATTATGAAAAGTATTATGAAAATATTTTAAAAAACAAAGAAGGTTTTAATCCGATGGATGCTTTAGAAAAAACTTTCAAAGCCAAAGGTCTCGACAAAAAGGAACGAAAACTCTATAAAAAAATAGTTAAATACAGAAATATTTTTGACGGCAAAGAAAAGCAGATAAATCCGGTTTTAAAATGGAGCGCCGGTATTATCTGCGGCGGTCTTATACTATATGGACTGTATAAATATTTAAAAAACAATAAACCTCATCATTCTTCTTCGATATAAGCCCTTAAACTCTCCACACGCTCAACTTTCCTCAATTTTTGTATAGCGATATTTTCAAGCTGCCGGATTCTTTCTTTTGAGAACCCAAGAGCATTTCCAATCTGTTCCAAAGTTTTGGGCTCCTCGTTATCAATCCCGAACCTTCTTTTAATAATTTCCTGCTCGCGCGTATCCAAAACTTTTAACAGACGGTTAATATCTTTGTGCCTCAAAATCTTTTGTGTATTGCTCTCCGGCGAAGAATAAGATGTATCTTCCACATAATCCTGGATACATAAATCATCTGTTACATAAGTATCCAAACTCACCGGCTCTTTTTTCAGAGCACTTTTAACCTCATTAATCTTTTTTGAATCCAGCCCCGAAATCCTTGAAATCGTTTCATCATCCACATCCATGCTCTCATCGTATGCCGCAATTGAACACGCTTTTTTGTATTTTCTGATTTTTTCTAACATATGCACCGGAATTCTAATCGTTCTGGAATGGTTTGAAATCGCTCTTATTATCGTCTGTTTAATCCACCAAGTCGCGTAAGTTGAAAACTTGAAATTCTTTTTGTAATCAAACTTTTCGGCCGCTTTGATTAACCCTAAAGAACCCTCCTGAACCAAATCCATGAACAGAACACCCTGTCCTATGTATTTTTTTGCAATACTTACAACTAATCTCAAATTTGCCTGCACAAGCTGCTTTTTAGCTTCCTCTTTCTCTCTTGTGCTGCCTTCCTGAATCTTTCTCCCAAGCTCAACTTCTTCGGCTTTAGTTAACATCTTTTTCCGCCCGATTTCCTTCAGATACATCTGCAAAATATCATCATTGTTAACAATTGTACTAAAGGTTCTGGGTAAATCAGCCTCCATTTCACTCGTATCAATAAATTCCAAATTACTATTCATTGCTCTCGACATTTTTGTAAATCTCCTCCATCTATTCTAACTATTAAGACGAAAAAGATTAAAAAAAGTTCCATAAAATTTATAAAAAAGAAACCG
>CALUQF010000105.1 GCA_944322835.1 Candidatus Gastranaerophilales bacterium
ACGAAATTGCCTGCAAAGTAGAGGTTCCTTCTTTCCGTGTCGGTGATGTATCAAGGGAATGCGATTTGATTGAAGAAATTGCAAGAATCAACGGTTATGACCAAATTACCCCGACATTACCGGCCAAGCCTGCTACAGCAGAGATTTCTCATGCAGAAAAAGTTATGGCAAGAGTAAGACATATTATGTCCGGAGAAGGCCTGAGTGAAATCCAAACATCTTCTCTTATTGGTGAGCCTTTATTAAAACAATACAATGTCTCATTCAATAAAGATAAGGCTGTTTATGTAATGAATCCGGCTTCAGAAGATTATACTATGCTCCGCCAGACTTTAATGGCAAGTATTCTTCAATGTCTTAAATATAATTATGATAACGGACAAAAAGATTTCTGGGGGTATGAAATCGGAAGAAGTTATGTTAAAGTATCAGAACCTGACGAAAAACATTCAGGTGTCAAAGAAACGCAGATTTTATCAGGTGTTATTACAGGAAATATTCAAAATTCTTTATGGCAAAATACCGGAGAGGTGGATTTTTATACAGTAAAAGGTATTGTCGATAAAATTTTAGAAGATTTTAACCTGACAAGAAGAATAAAATTTGAGCTTCTTGCAGACTCATCTATTGCAGATACTCATACCTGCATGCACCCTTATAAATCAGCTGTGTTAACTCTTTTAGGCAAAAAGCCTGAAATAGTTGGTTATTACGGTGAAATCCATCCGGAATTAAAGAACAAGATGAAATTAAATCAGAATGCTTATGTATTCAAGCTTGATTTGGATATATTTATCAATGCAATTAATCCGGGTGTGCCAAAATTCAAACCTCTTCCTCAGTATCCGGAAGTTCAGAGAGATTTGGCTGTTATTGTTCCGGCTGAAACAACTTGGGACGAATTATCAAAGGTGATTAAAAAGGGTATTGATAACAAGGTATTTAATAGCTGTCACATATTTGACGTATATCAGGGTGAACACGTTAAAGAAGGATTCAAATCTGTAGCATTTAGAATAAATATGCAGGATGCGAACTCGACAATGACTGATGAGGCCATTGAAACACAAATGGCAAATCTGCGTTCAACATTAAAGAAAGCAATTCCGGATTTAGCCTTCAGAGAATAGAAAAATAGTTAAATATGATAGATTTAACCGTAATTAGCAGCATATGAGGTAATAAAGCAAATTGGATTATAAAATGCCGAAGCGCGAGCAAAACTCTAATAAAGGAACATTCGGGAAAGTTCTTAATTTTTCCGGTTCAAAAAATTATATAGGGGCAGCTTATCTATCTACAGTGGCGGTATTAAAAACAGGAGGCGGATTTGTAGCTTTAGCCAGCGAAAAAGATATTATTCGCTCGGTTTCGGTGCTTCTGCCGGAAGCAGTTTACCTCTCAAGAGGAGAGGGATTAAAACAAATAGATAACTTTTCTGTGATACTTATTGGCTGCGGCATAGGTCTGGAGAACAAATCAATTAGTTTGTTCAAAAAAGTTATTAGTAAAATAAGCACTGCTCAAATCCCTGTAATAATTGATGCTGACGGGTTAAATATTTTAAGCCGGATAAATATTAAACTCCCTCAAAATACAATAATCACTCCGCATCCACTTGAAGCAGCAAGACTTCTTGGAGTAAATCTAAAAGATATTTTAAATGATTTGGAAGGAAGCGCCAAAAAGCTTTCAGAAAAATACAATTGTGTTTCGGTTTTAAAAACACACAGAACCATTATTTGCAAAGGAGACAGATTATTCATAAATCAACACGGCAATTCTGCTCTTGCAAAAGCCGGTTCTGGAGATGTTTTGGCCGGAATTATTGCTGGCCTTCTTGCACAGGGTGTAAATTTATTTGATTCTGCAAAACTGGGAGTATATTTACATTCCCGCACCGGTGAAATCGCATCGGAGGAATTAAGTGAATATTCTGTTCTGGCTTCTGATTTACCTAAATACTTGCATAAGGCGATAGATGAAATTGCTGTTTAACCTAATTTCTTCAAAGCCAACACTATTGTCTGATAAAAATTTTGTTTATAAATTATCTTGAACAGTTTAATGTAATTATAATATCCTCACAGCGGTTTGTTTTGCATTAAATACATAGCCTATATACTCGTATTTCAGACCAGTTTCCTGGATAAATTCCTGAAAGGCCTTGAATTCATTTTCTTCCCAGCCGGGATAGTTCAGGTATTCATCAAATACGATAACTGTACCTTTTTGAATCCTACCTTTCAAATTATCAAGCGTTGTTTTTGTAGAAGAATACAAATCGCTGTCGCTATGGATAAATGCAACCTTGAAATCACCTTTTTCTTTGATAAAATTCGGCAGTGTATCTTCAAACCAGCCTTTTATAAGTTTGACATTTTTATTTACTTCCGGCAGATTATCAACCTTAAAATACCCTTTTTTGTAATGTTGTGTCCAGCTCTCCGGCAGACCTTCAAAGCTGTCAAATCCATATATTGTATTAAATGGTCTCTCTGTTGATATATGATTTATAGTTTTTCCGTTAAATACTCCAAATTCAAGATATTCTCCTTCTGTCTGTACTTGTTTTAGAGCGTAAGACAAAAGTTTTAGCCGGTTGTCGAAAGCAGGAACTTTCAGCATATGTTTCATTACATATCTTGCGCTATCGTCCGCGGCAATCTGGGCCATATGAAGTTTTAGATTTCTTGCCGGCTGTAAATCCAAATTAGGATACGGATTAGCCTGTTCCAGATAATAGAGAATTTTTTCGTTGTTTGTGAGAGGTAGTGAGAATGTTAACCCCAAAATTCTTACTTTTTTAATATTTTTTTGTATCAATTTCTGCACTTCAAAAAGTTTAAATTTTTCAGGTATGATTGGAATAATCGTACACGGTTTTATTCTATCCGAAAGCTCTTTTGCAGCATTACTGTAATGTTGCAAGCCCAGCAGTATAAAATCCGGATTATAATTGCTTATCTTTTCTACGGGAATTATTCTGAAACCAAACTCTTCATTCCCTTCATCATTTAGGGAATATTTTGCATCACTTATACCTATAATATTCAAACCGGATAAATCATAATCTCTTACAATGGTTTGGAATAAAATGCCTGTACCGTAAATAATTATTTTTTTGTTTTTCAATTTTCGGGTAAGATATTTTAATCTTTTTTCAAATTTATTATCATGTAAATATTCTTCAATATAATTCATTAATACGCTCCTATTTTTCTTGGATTATTTTTTAATCGTTCAGGGTCAATGTAATCAGATTTGTATTCTTTATATTCAATACCGATTTTGTTGAATAAATCTTTAAAATATACCTCTGCATTTTTAATTCCAATCGTATCATATATTTCATTCATTCTTGATTTGACAAATTCTATGCCCCTTATGTCATTTAAGGAATTTTCATCTACATTTTTATTATATTCCATTAATTTTCCGATATTTAATGCTACAGCATGCCCGTGCGGAAGTCCGTATTTTGTTGTAATAGAATAGGACATTGCATGTGCGGCTGTTGTACGTGAAATATTAATGGCTTTCCCTGCAAGATTTGATGCAAGCATCATGTTAGAAGAATATACAGGGTTGTTAGAATTAACATAATCTACAAGATTGTCTCTGCAAAGCTCAATTGCGCGGAGTGCATATTTCCGGCTCTCATCAGTTGATTTACAAGCAAAATAAGATTCAATTGCCTGTGAATATGCATCAAGTGAAGTGCAGGCTTTTAAGTAAGGCGGATTATTCTCTACAAATTGGCTGTCTACAATTGCAATATCCGGAAGAACTTCCGGGGCATCAAGAGATTGTTTTTTTCCTTCTTTATAATATACTGCAAATTGTGTTGCCTCTGAACCGGTTCCGCATGTTGTAGGAATTGCTATCAGCGGAGTTTTCCGGTTAGTTTTATACTTATACACTTTCGCAAAGTCAATTACACTTCCTCCCCCGATTGCTATAATTGTTTGAGGAGATATATTTATTTCATTTATTCCTTTTTCGATTTCTTCATATTTGGGATTAGTTGAAAAATCATTGTAATAATACGGATTGTTTAAATATTTTTCTACGAGCGGTTTAATCTTTTCAAAAGATTTTCTGCCTGTAAATACAAGCGGATTATTACCATACAGTCGGAGATTTTCTATGGCGCCTCTGTAAATATATTCACTCATTTAAACTCTCCATAAAAAGTTTTTTATTTTCTGCCGGACTTTCCTTTGGTCTGCCTAAATCTTTGCGTGCTCCGCAGCGGACTTTGATTTCAAGAAGTGCTGTCTCTTTGATTGTTATAAATTCAGGCAGAACTTTTATTAATTCTTCTTCCGTAAAAACTGTAAATACTTTTGAATATAATCCTTTAAAATTAATGTATCCGGACGCTGTAGGCTGTGCACCAACCGAGTCGTGTGCTTCATTATTAAAAATAACGTGCTTGAAGTTAGGAAGTTTTTTTGACGCTATTACGGGTACAGCCCCCATATGCATTAGAAGAGCACCGTCTCCGTCAAAACAAAAAATTTCCTTATCGGGTTTATTCATTGCAATCCCCAGCGCAATTGAGCTTGCATGGCCCATAGAACCCACTGTTAAAAAATCATGTCCGTGTGCTTTTCTTGCCTCATAGAGTTCGCGTGAAGTATAGCCGGTAGTTGATACAATAAAGGCATTTAGGGGTAATTTTTCTAAAATTATTTTAATAGCTTCTTCCCTTGTCATTTTATAATTATTTGACTGTTTGTTTTTGAGTTCATATTTTTCAAAAATACCTTTTCTTGCGATTAAAGCAAAAGGTTCAGAGTTTTCCGCCATATATTTAGCGGCTTTTTCGATTTGTTTCTCAAAATTTTCATCAAGAATCTCATATTTTACTCCCACACTCTCTAATAGTTTAAGTGTAAGCTTTCCCTGGGTTATATGCTGCGGCTCGTCTTTAACTCCAGGTTCTCCTCTCCAGCCTATAAGCATTAAGAAAGGTATATTGTAAACCTCCCTGTCTGCAAGCGAAAGCAGCGGATTTATAATATTTCCGAGACCGGAATTTTGCATATAAACTAATGCCGGCTTTTTTGTACTTAAATAATGTCCGCAGGCGAGAGCTGCCGCGTTACCTTCATTTGCACAAATTGTATGATTGCCGGAATTATCTGTTACATAGGCGCAGAAATCTTTCAAAAGACTATCCGGAACGCCTGCAAAGCAGGTTATGTTATTTTTTATGAGAGTATTATAAAAATCTTTAGGATTTATCATTTTTGGCTTCCTCCGCATGGAATGAGTGTTAGTATATCTTTTATTTTCATGCAATATTCATCAGAAGCTTCTTTTGCCCTGTGATTTTTTAGAATACTTTCTGCTGTTTTTACCATAGCAGGATAAGCAGAGCGCAAAAGCTGATTGGCATAGATTACAATATTGATTCCGTTATCCGCTAATTCTTCTTCAGTAACATCAGAATATGATGAAGGAACTACTACAAGCGGTTTTCTGTTCGGGAGTTTATTATATATTTGAGCAAACTCTCTTACTTCATCAAACGTATTTTTCCGAGAATGAATCATAATCCCGTCTGCACCGGCATCTAAATAAACTTTGGCGCGCTCTATTGCATCTTCTATACCTTTTTCTAAAATAAGACTCTCAATTCGTGCAATAATCATAAAGTTATCTGTAACCTGCGCTTGTTTGCCGGCATGGATTTTTAAAGCAAAATCTTCCGGACTATCCTGCAGCTGCTCGACTTCAGTTCCAAACAGCGAATTTTTCTTTAATCCGATTTTATCCTCAATTATAACTGCAGAAACTCCAAGCCTTTCAAGTGTCTTAACAGTAAATACAAAATGTTCCTGCGGTCCTCCGTTATCACCGTCATAGATTATCGGTTTGGTCGTAACTTCTAAAATATCATTTAATGTTGACATTCTGGAAGTTGTATCCAGATATCCTATATCTGGCTTTCCCTGAGCAGTCGACTGTGTTAATGATGAAATCCATATTGCGTCAAATTCATTCTTTTTTCCGTTTTCATTAACAAAAACATTTTCTACAATAAGCCCGCTAAGCCCGTTATGCGCTTCGCATACAGTTACAATATTTTTACTCTCTAAAAGCCTTCTAAGCCTTTTACCTCTGATTTCAGGAGTAGTACCCACTTCCCTTAGAATCTTATTAAGTTTTGAAGAAGAAATTCCTTCTGTGTATGGAATATCAATAACTTTTCCGCCCCACTGTTTCATTGTTTCTATAATTCTCTCTCTGGTTTTTGCCTGAACCCCGCTTTTCCAATCATCTCCGTGGAGCACATAATCCGGTTTTATTTCCAAAAGATTTGGCACGTAATCCAGAGTCTCTTGAGCAATTACTTTTGAAACCCCTTTAACATTTTCTACAACGGTCTTTCTTTGTTCAAATGTCATATATGGAAGCCTCTTGTAGCTTGCAATGGCCTTGTCTGTCAAAAGCCCGACTACAATTTCTCCTCCGCCTTCTTTTTCAAGAATTTTTCTTGCTTCGTTAATAATATTTAAATGCCCCGGGTGCAATAAATCTGCACTCATGCCTATATATATCTTTTTACTCATTTATTTTTTCCTTTAGTTATTACCGTTATTCTTAATCAACATACCTTTAAGAATTTTTCCTTATCCTCAACCAGCAATTCTAAATCACGTTTTTTGATTGATTTAAAGAATTCTTTAGTGAGTTCTCCCTTGTAGTAATAAAACTGAAATTCAGTAGAAAATCGGGTTAAGAATTCGGGTTTTAAATCATCACTCAAGCGTTTTAAATTCCACAAATATGCACGGTATTGATTGATGAGTTTCTGGGAGGTAAATATTTCTTTCTTCTCGGGATTTTCATTCAAAAACCTGCCAATCTCTTCATACTCATCACATACACAATAAATTTTCTTCGGGTTATTGACTGATGAATTTGGGTTATCCTGTCTGTAGTATAAAAGAGGCTCATCTAAAAGATACATTTTATCTACACTTGCCAAAACTTTAAAAGTAAAAGACATATCCTGATAAGAAGCCCCCGGGGTTTCTAAAAGATGCAGTTTATTATCTTCCAGAAAACTTTTCTTGTATATACCCGCCCAAATACTTGCGTGAGATGTAAATATTTTTAAATTGTCTTTTGGTGCAAAGGGGTGTTTCTTAGCGCATCTGCTAACCAATCCGCTCTTTTTCTTCTTGTTTTTTAATGACCAGTAGTTATAGAAATTACATTTAAC
>CALUQF010000106.1 GCA_944322835.1 Candidatus Gastranaerophilales bacterium
TCTAAAAATCTACCACCTAAATATTGATGTTTCTCAATTAATTCTTTTTTATATAACAATATTTCATCAATATTCATATTTTTCATTTTTTCGATGTCTTCTGGATAATATTCTATTTCTCCCCATTTAATTCCTTTTAAATCACTCGGACCAGTTACAGAATTGGGTAAATCTTTCTCTTTTATCTTTTTCCCATCTATTACCAAATAATTTTGTTCTTCACGCTCAAAGACATCTTTTACTAAACTTCTGATTTTCCCTAACCTGTTAATAACACTATATTTTATTCGTTTTATTATTGGTTGATTTGTAACTTGCTGGCACTCATTTATTTTAATTAACATAACCTAACCTCCTTTTTATTATAACTCTAAACTACTATTTTACAAGATGCTTTTGGACTAATTCTGCCTCAATATACCACTTTTTATTAACAAAATCATATATTGCATCTTTGATTAATAATTGTGAGCCTTTTTGTATTAAAAGTTCTGCCTCGGATTCGCGTTCTACATTATAGCTTTCTATCATTGAAGCTTTTGTCTTTTTAGGAACATTAATAGTCCAATGAACTTTTTTAGCATATGGTTCTATTGCGCTTGGCTCAATTGCTGTTGATAAAAATCTTTCTTGGTTAACAAATTTTCCGATAAGATTTTGGTTTATAAAATTCTTTAATTCTATTGATTCAGCTTTTATATTGTTATCATTTTTTACAAAATCTTCTAAAACATCTTTTAGTGTAATATTCTTTTTCTCATCTAATATTACTGAACCAAAGATGCCGAAGTTGCCTTCGCCCCGATAAACAGTCATATCATTTTTGAGTGATTGGGTATTTAAAAATTTTTCTATTGCTTTTATCTGGTCTTTTATTTCTTGGGAATTAGTTCCGTCACTTATTGCATTGTTTATTTTTCTGGAATCCAGCTTATATTCCATCAGCGCTCTTACGACATCTCTTGGCTTTTTTATAATACCTGCGATACAATTTTCCCACTCTTTTTCCGGAAGATTTTTGTAGAATTTTAGTTTATCTATTCTTTTTATGCTGCGAACAAAAAGTGCAAGCTTTTCTATATTTGGAATATTATCTCCGGCAGTTGTTCCGCGCCAAATATTAATGAACTTTCCGTTATGCATGTTCATAAAATCTGCAATATCCACTAAGTCGCTTTCTGTAAGCTTGTTTGACAGACTAACCGAATGTCTCCATTTCTTAAAGTTTGAGAAATCGCTGAAAGATGATTTAAGTAACTTCCATTTTATCCTTTTCATCTCATCTTTCAGATAATTATCGCCAAGTTTGCCGTCAATAAAGAGAGATTTAACCTCATCAGGCGTTGTCTGTCTCGGTTTGTATTCAAGAACATTATGGACGTATTTTATTTTTCCCAAATCTTCTTGAAAAATAGATACGACTTCGGGCTTTTCTATAAACCTTTGCGCCGAAGTTTTGGGAACAAATACGTTTATCGCTTTTTTAACTGTATTAATTTTCAATAATTTATAACCTTTATTTTTCAACCTTATAGTTATATAAAGTCGCTTTGTTAAAAATAATTGACAAATAATGGAATTTTATTAAGAATTATTAAGTTTGAAGAGAACAAATCCTGCTTTAAGTTATTATTCAGCCGGAACAGTCATTGTATTTTATTGCTTATTTTTGTTATTATTATAGTATGACAAAGTTATTGCTGGTAAGTGAGGATAATGAAAAAGAGCAGATTATAAGGGAGACTTTTCCTAATGATGAGATTATTGTGTCCGGTGAACAGACACAAATTTTTGATATTTTGGAAGTTGAAGAGCCTGATGTTGTGCTTGTTGATGGTGATATTGAAAAACTTGAATTAAAGTCTCTGTGCAGAAAAATCAAACATTATCCGGTAGTAATTCTGCTTATCCTCGGGCAAAAAGAACACACAAAAGATGTAATGCACAATGCAAATCTTTTCATCAAAACTCCGATTGATAAGAACCTGCTTTCCGCAACAATAGATTCGAGCCTAAAGACCCGTCAATCACTTTTAAAGATGGCAAAATCAAATCAGGAGCTTGCAAGGAGTTTATACCAGCTGAACGTTTTATATAATACGAGTTCACAGCTTGCAGGAACGTTAGATAAGGATAAACTTATAAATATAATGAACGAAGGCATAGAAAAATCTTTAAACTATGAGCTATCCTGCACTCTTATGTTTCGCTCGGAGCGTGAGCCTGTATTAATAATCAATTCGCTGTATAAGATTTCGGACAGGCTGCTTGAAGCGTTGAAATTAAGAGCAATTTTAAGCTATAAATCGCTGCTTTCGGATCCGCCGATTGATATTAAAATCGGGAATTTGAAGATTGAAAAGAATATTAAACACAATATTCAGGAATACGATTTTTCGGTTTTGCAATATGATAATATGTTTGCACCGATAAGCTTAAATGACGAGTTTTTCGGATTTACTGAAATCTACCGTGAAAAACCTTTCACAACAGAAGATGCCACCTGTTTCCAAACTCTGGTTCAGCAGGTAACAATCCCGCTCCAGAGCGCATCTTTTACGCAGGAACTGAAGGCTACAAACAGAAAACTCCAGAAGCTTGAGAGGTTAAAATCAGAATTTATTTCGATTGTTTCGCACGAGCTTAGAACTCCGCTTACTGCAATAAAAAATGCGATGGATATTATCTTAAGTGGGAAAGCCGGCGATATGACTGAAAATATTGAAAAGTTTGTTTCTATGGGCAAACGAAACGCCATAAGGCTTTCCGGAATTATTAATGATTTGCTCGATATTTCAAAAATCGAAGCCGGAAAAATGGATTTCAAGTTTGAACTCATTCATGTCGGCCCCGTTATTGAGTATGTAAAAAATAATTTGTCGGAAGTTGCTAAAGAAAAAAATCTTACAATCAAATATATTCCGTCTGATGAAGAGGTAGAAGTTTATGCGGATTCCAACCGCCTTGAGCAGGTTTTAACAAACCTTGTATCAAACGCAATCAAATTTACTCCGGACGCAGGAGAAATCGAGATTACATCAAAAGTCGTAAACGCAAGAGAGTTGCAGTATGATAACTGTTTTGAAGAAGATATTAAAAAACTTCAGGGAAATTATCTTCAAGTTTGCGTAGAAGACCACGGTATCGGAATCGAGCGCAAGGATTTGAACCATGTTTTTGATAAATTTGCACAAATAGAAAATTCTCTTTCCCGAAAAGTCGGCGGCTCAGGTCTGGGGCTTCCGATTGCAAGACAATTGATGGAAGCGCATAACGGTGCAATCTGGTGCGACAGCGAAATTAATAAAGGTTCCAGATTCTATTTTGTAATCCCGATTGCAAACGACAAAAGCAACTTTATGATGATAAAAAAACAGCTTGTCCAGAAAGCGCGCTCTAACGGTTCTACAATTGCCGTAATTAAAATCAAATCAACAAATGAAGTTATAGAAAATCTTTTGAGGGAAAATAATCTGTTAAACAAAACTTATATGACCAATTCGCTTATAGAAAAAGAAGGCGCAATGGCTACGCTGTCTTTAATCTTAATGGACGGTGACAAACCGTCAGCTGAATTTTTAAAGAAAAAAATAGACTCTGTTGTTGAGCAGAATAAAAATTTATATGGAGAATGTGATATAATGTATTCATACGACATTGAAGGAGATACGCATGAAAAAGATTCTTATAGTAGATGATGAACAGGACATTGTAGAAAGCCTGAAATTCGTGCTGGAAGTTTCAGGTTTCGTGTGTTATACGGCATTCAACGGCGAGGACGGTTTGAGGCTTGCCAAAGAAATCATGCCGGATTTGATAATACTTGATGTTATGATGCCAAAGATAAACGGGTATAAAATCAGCAGACTCCTTAAGTATGATAATAAATACAAGGATATTCCCATAATCATGGTAACAGCACGTTCCCAGCTTGAGGACAAAATGATAGGTGAAGAAACCGGTGTAAATGAATATATAACCAAACCTTTTGAGCTTGATGATATTGTGAAGAAGGTGCAGGAGTATTTGGGGGATTCGTAAATCGGGGTATTAAAGGTGATGGAAGTGAATTTAGGAAAATGGAATATATTTCGTGAATCGTGAATCGAAACTCGTGACTCGAGGTATTAAGGATAATATAAGTAAACAATGTACAATTAAAGAAAATTTATAACCACGAATCACGACTCACGATTCACGGCTCACGAAAAAACAATATATAACCGCGAGTCACTCCCCAAAAAGGAACAACATGGAAACAATAACAAACAAAACATTAGAAAAACTTAAATATGAGCTTGTACGAGACGGGATTGTTTCATATGAAACTTTAGAAAAAGCCGAAGAGCTTGCAGGAGTCCAGCGTATCAATATCGGTCAGGCCTTGATTAATTCCGGAATACTGGAAGAGGATACACTGCTTAAATTTCTGGAGAATAAACTTCATATTCCGTATGTAAACCTTGAAGATTACCAGCCTGATGAAAAATGCTTCAAATTTGTATCTTTTGCAGACGCAAGAAGATACCGCATAATCCCGCTGTTTAAAATTGAAGATGTTCTGACTGTTGCAATGGCAGATCCGCTGGATTTGTTTGCAATTGATAAAGTTATAGAAACAGCAGAATGTTCAATAGAACCTGTAATCGCATCAGAAGCAAGTATTATGCGCAAAATAGACGAGTATTATAAAGTTGCTGATACTGTAGACAGTATAACATTGACTTCAGAAGAAGATGAAGATTTTGACTGGACAGAAGAACTCCACAGGGAAGAAGCCGGAGAAGAACATATTCAGCATGTAATCCGCGCAATTTTAAAACAGGCAATAATTGAAGATATTCACGAACTCAATTTTGAACAGGTGGAAGAAGGTTTAAAAGTAGTATTCAAAAAGCATGGAGAAACTCTTGATAAAGGTACAATTCCGGCGATTTTAAATTCAGCTTTTGTATCCAAATTAAAAACACTTTCCAACCTTGATGCAACAGTATGCGAAATTCCGCAGCTAGGGAAGCTCTGTTTTAAGGTAGAAAATACAATGCTTGTGGCTTCAGTCTCCTCGTTTCCTACAATTATGGGCGAAAGAATTTCTCTAAAAATATACAAACCGCCAAAAGGACTTGATAAAATAGTTACAGATGAGAAACAGCGTAGCATAATAGAAACAAGCCTTACCTCCCCCGGAATAATCCTTGTCTGCGGTTCACCATTAAGCGGCAAAACGCATATTATTTATTCAATCCTTATGGAAGCTGCTAAAACAAATAAAAATATTATGACAATAGAGTCTATTGCCAAATATGAGCTTAAGGGCGTTAATCAGTGCGAACTTAATGAAAATATCGGGTTTAATATGGATAAAGCGCTTCGGTATGTTGAATTCCAATCACCGGATATAATCTATCTTGAAGGTATCAAAACGCGTGATTCTTTTGAATTCTTGTCCGAGCTTTTCTATAATGACAAAGTTGTTATAACAGAATTTATGGCAAACAATATGACAGATTTAAGACAAAAACTTGCTTATGAAGATTTTCAATCGTTTAAATCACTGATTACCTGTCTGATATTTATTCATTCAAAAGACAGTATAGAGGTATTTGATAAATCGACATTACAAAAGTATCTGGCATAAATTCTAATATTAGATTTTATTTAGAAGTTTTTTATCAACTTTCGTTTATCAATTTTCCTGTAATATGCTCCGGCTCCAGCTCAAGACAGGTCACAGCTTTTGCAAATTTTTTAATTTCGTCCTCAATAAACGCTTTATCTGCAAACTCAAACTGTCCTGCAATCTTACGGCAAATATCAAAAGTTTTTTCTCTGTCCTGAACAATTTTAATTCTGCCAAAAATAATTACGCTTCTGACATTAAGCCCTCTTTTACCTTCAACAGGGACTCCTTTTTCAAAAACCGTAAAAGAAACTTTATCATTTTTCTTGACAGAATCGATTTTTTCCCCCTCTCTAGCACTATGAAAATAAATTCTGTTATTATCAGGAGAATATAATAGTTTTTCAAAGAAAAATTTTAAGTATATAATATATTAAGACATGTTAATTATAAAACCTCTTTATAGCAAATTCTATTTTCAGGGGGTTTTAACAAAATAAAAAGGATAAAATATGCATGTAACACCAATTCAGTCTCAAGCTTACAATTTTAAATCTCAAGAAATCAATCCAACACAAGAAAATATCAGCATTCCTGAAGAAGTACCGGCAGAAATTGAGGCCACAACACTTCCAGAGCCTCTTCCTGCTGCTGAAAATAAAACTGCAAGTACAGCGAATGTACTGCTTGGATTGGGATTACTTGCATCACTTGGCGTTGCAGGAGCTGCATTATACAAAAATAAAAACATCAAAAAAGAAATCACTTCTCTAAAAGATAAATTATCTAATTCAGAAAAGACTACAGAAGAATTAAAGACCAAGCTCAAGGAAGCAGAAGCAAAAGCAGCAAAAACAAATGAAATCAAATCTGACAATAAGGCACAAAAAGCAAAAGAGAAAGTTACAGGAACAAACAAAGCAAATACTCAAAAGAATGTAAAAAATAATTCCAATAAGAAAACCGATTCATCAGCAGCAAATAATCGTGAAAACGCTCGTATAAAACAAGAAAACCGGAAATTATCGGAAGAAATTTCAAAATTAAAGATACTGCTTGTCCAAACTCAGAAAGCTGCAAAAAAACAGATAGATTCAGTTATGGGCCATGTACAGAAAATTCTCGCACAGAATAAAATATTGAAGAAAAATAAACCGCTTAAACAAGGAGAACCTCTTGTTATCAAGCCAAAACCGAAAAAAAGTTTAAAACAGAAAATAAAAGATAAATTTACGCCTAAAAAAGGAATTGTAATAAATAAACAGCACAAGATTAGACCATTAAGTGATGAAGTTGAGAAATACTACTTGAATTTACGCGAACTGGTTAAAAGAAACAGAAAAACAAACCAAAAAAACGCATAACTGTCCAAGATAAATTTTAGGAGTAAAAAATACTAATCCAACATTTGTTTAGGCCCCCTCCCCGCAATCAGAACGAAGGTTGTGTGAACCCCAACAATAACATTATTAATTAGCCCCCACCCGAATTTCTAAACTCACTAACCGTTCGTTAAGAAATTCT
>CALUQF010000107.1 GCA_944322835.1 Candidatus Gastranaerophilales bacterium
AATAAGCATATGCTCTATATTCCGGAAGGGTTTGCGCATGGTTTTGTTGTATTATCAGATGAGGCAGAGCTTTTATATAAAACAGGCTGTGAGTACGCTCCTGAATATGACGCAGGGATTAGATGGAATGATAGTGATTTAGGTATTGACTGGGGTATAGATTTTGAGCCTGTATTATCTGAAAAAGATAAAAAATTGCCGTTTTTAAAGGAGTTGAGATGAAATTACTTGTAACCGGCGGAGCAGGATTTATTGGAAGTTGTTTTATCAGGCATATGTTTAATAAATATCCTGATTATAAAATAATTAATCTTGATGCGCTTACTTATTGCGGGAATTTAGAGAATTTAAATGACATTGTGAGCCCAAATTACACCTTTGTAAAGGGAAATATTTGCGACAAGACTCTTGTTGAAGAACTTATAAAAGATGTTGATTGTGTAGTAAATTTTGCGGCAGAATCGCATGTTGATAATTCAATCAATAACCCTGAAGTATTTATAGAAACAAATGTGAAGGGAACTCTAAACTTGCTTGAATCAGCCAAAAATGCCAAAATAGAGCGTTTTTTGCAGGTATCTACTGATGAGGTTTACGGGAGTTTAGGGAAAGACGGGTATTTCTATGAAACAACACCGCTTGCACCTAACAGCCCTTATTCTGCAAGCAAAGCAAGCGCGGATTTATTAGTAAGAGCTTATTATGAAACCTATGGCCTTCCTGTCTTGAATACTAGATGTTCAAATAATTACGGGCCATATCAGTATCCGGAAAAATTAATCCCGTTTTTTATCTCAAAACTTTTGAAAAACGAAAAAGTGCCCGTATATGGAGATGGGCTAAATGTTCGGGATTGGCTTTATGTTTACGACCATTGCGAAGCAATAGATGTTGTTTTGCATAAAGGAAGAGTCGGAGAGGTTTATAATATTGGCGGACATAATGAGAAAACTAATCTTGAAATAACTAGATTAATTCTAAATGAAATGGAGAAAGATGAGAGTTACATAGAATTTGTGAAAGATCGTCTCGGTCATGACAGGCGTTATGCAATTTCAAATGACAAAATAACAGCAGAGCTTGGCTGGCAACCTTCCGTTACATTTGAAGAAGGTATAAAAAAGACAATACGCTGGTATTTGGACAATCAGGATTGGATTAAGAAAATAGAGGATAAGCTGTGAGAGTTCTTGTAACAGGTGCTAACGGAATGCTTGGACAAGATTTATGTCCTATTCTTGAAGATAACGGATATGAGGTTATTGAGGCTTCGCATTCTGTTCTTGACGTTACTCTGGAAGAGAATATTGTTAAATATTTTGAGGAGACTAGGCCCGATTTAGTTATTCACTGTGCTGCTTATACTAATGTTGACGGGGCTGAAACCGAATATGAAAAAGCTTATTTAATAAACTCAAAGGGTACTGAAAACATTGCTAAAGCCTCTGATAAATATGGAGCTGTATTAGTTTATATCTCGACAGATTATGTGTTTGACGGGCAAAAAGGGGCGCCTTATAATCCTGAGGATAAACCAAATCCTATTAATAATTACGGGCTTACAAAGCTAAAGGGCGAAGAGGCTGTAAAGCAATTTTGTTCTAAATATTATATAATAAGAACAAGCTGGCTCTATGGTCATCATGGCAAGAATTTTGTAGAGACAATGCTGTCACTTAAGGACAACAATGAAATAAAAGTTGTTGATGATCAAATAGGCTGCCCTACCTGGACAGTAGAGCTTGCCGAAGCTATAGTAAAAATTATACATAGGCCATACGGAATTTATCATGCCTGTTCAGGCGGAGAAACCAGCTGGTATGAGTTTGCAAAGGAAATTTTTAAGCTTCAGGATTTAGAGGTTAATCTTTTACCTTGTAAAACAGAGGATTATCCGCGTCCGGCAAAAAGGCCGAAATACAGTGTTATGGATAATAGCGGGCTTATAAAAAATTGGAAAACATCATTGGAAGATTATTTATCATTAAGAGTTGAGGATTAGAATATGAAAGGTATAGTTTTAGCAGGCGGTTCAGGAACAAGGCTTTATCCAAGTACAATAGCTGTATCAAAGCAGCTTTTGCCTGTTTATGATAAACCTATGATTTACTATCCGATATCGGTTCTAATGCTTGCAGGTATCAGAGATATTTTGATTATTTCAACTCCTGAAGATTTAGGAAATTTTAAGAAACTTTTGGGTGACGGTTCGCAATTCGGCGTAAAATTTTCTTATGAAGAACAGCCAAAACCTGATGGACTAGCTCAGGCCTTTATTATTGGTGAAGAGTTTATAAGAGGCGATTCGGTTGCATTAATTCTCGGTGATAACATATTTTACGGTCAGAGCTTTTCTGCGATGCTTAATAAGGCTGTTAATGAGGCTGATAGAGGGTTTGCAACTATTTTTGGATACAAAGTCAAAGACCCGCAAAGATTTGGAGTTATAGAATTTAATTCAGAAGGAAAAGCTGTCTCAATAGAAGAAAAACCGGAGAATCCAAAATCGAGCTTTGCAGTTACCGGGTTGTATTTTTATGATAATAAAGTAGTAGAATACGCGAAAACTCTAAAGCCTTCTGCTAGAGGCGAGCTGGAAATTACTGATTTGAATAAAATATATCTTAGTGAAAACAAATTGAATGCAGAGCTTTTCGGGCGAGGATTTGTCTGGCTTGATACAGGTACTCACAGTTCACTTTTACAAGCAGGACAATATGTTCAGACGATTGAAGAAAATCAGGGGATTAAGATTGCCTGTCTGGAAGAAGTTGCTTATAGAATGGGATTTTTATCAAAAAATGATGTACTAAAACATTTACGGGTGTATAATGAATATTATTCATATATAAGAGAGTTGGAGTGATGAGAAAAAAAATTAGTATTCTGGGTTCTACCGGTTCAATAGGGAGACAGGCCTTAGAAGTTATTGAGGGATTAAATGATAAGTTTGAAATAGTTGCGCTTACAGGCGGAAGTAATACGGATTTATTAAATGAGCAGATAAGAAAGTTTAAGCCTAAATATGCTTATGCTTCTGATATTAAAGCTATTGAAGGCGCAAAACCTCTTTCTTTAGAAGAAATATGTTCTAATAAAGAGAACGATATTATTCTTGTAGCTGTATCAGGGAAAATCGGTTTAAAACCAACAATTACAACAATAAAAAATGGAATAGATATAGCGCTTGCCAATAAAGAAACCCTTGTTATGGCAGGTGATATAGTAATGCCGATGGCGCGTAAAGAGAGAGTAAGTATAATTCCAGTTGATAGCGAACATTGTGCTATTCATCAATGTATAAAAGATATTTCTCAGGTTGAAAAACTCATTATAACAGCTTCCGGAGGGCCATTTTTAAGAAAATCCATTGATGATATGAAAAATGCGACTGTAGAGGAAGCTCTTGCACACCCCAGATGGCATATGGGCAAAAAAATTACCGTTGACAGTGCGACTTTGATGAATAAAGGTTTAGAAGTTATTGAAGCGCACCATCTCTTTGGAATGGATTATCATAAAATTGAAGTTGTAGTACACCCGCAAAGCATTGTGCATTCAGCAATAGAATATGTTGACGGCAGTGTTATAGCACAGCTGGGCCTTCCGAGTATGCATATTCCGATACAGTATGCAATAACTTATCCTGAGAGATATAAAGGGATTAAATCAAAAAGCTTCAGCTTTTCAGAAATTGCGCGTTTAGATTTTGAAAAGCCGGATCTGAAAAAATTTAAAGCTCTTGATTTAGCTTATTCTGCCGGTCAAAAAGGCGGTTCTGCTCCGGTATGTTTAAATGCGGCAAACGAAGAGGCTGTTTTTGCTTTCTTAAACGGTCAAATTAAACTCTTTGATATCGTCGAGATTACAGAAAATATGATGAAAGAGCACAGAACATTAAAGAATATCGGGCTTGACGATATTTTTGCGATTGATAATGAAATAAGAGTTAAGGCAAGAGAGAGAATTAAGAAGATTAGTTTATGAGCATTGAAAAAGTCAGAAATTATTTTAAAAAATATAATTTAGAAGATAGAATACTGGAATTTGATGTTTCAAGTGCAACGGTAGAATTAGCTGCAAAAGCCTTAGATGTAGAACCGGCAAGGATTGCAAAGACATTGTCTTTTAAATCTGATGACGGCTGTATTTTAATTGTCTGTGCAGGAAATGTCAGAATAAATAACAAGAAATTTAAAGAATATTTTCATATAAAAGCAAAAATGCTAACTCCTGATGAAGTTTACAAATATACAGGACATGCGGTTGGCGGAGTTTGTCCGTTCGGGATAGATAATAGTCAGGTAAAAATTTATACAGACATTTCTTTAAAAGATTTTTCAACAATATTTCCGGCCTGCGGAAGCAGCAATTCTGCTATAGAGCTAAGCTGTGATGAACTGTATAAATACTCTTCAAGCCTCGGCTGGGTTGATGTTTGCAGCTAAAATAATCTCCAATACCTGTTTAAAATCTTCTATCTTAGAATCAGCAGTTAGCGAAATTCTAAGTCTGGAGCTCCCTTCAGGAACCGTTGGAGGCCGAATTGCAGGTATATAAAAGCCCTCGGCGCGAAGTTTTTCCGAGACCTTTATTGTATCTTCATTGGTTCCAATAACTATTGGAATAATATGGGTTGTAGATACTGTATTTAGCCCTAAATCGGTAATATATTTGTGTACATATTGTACAAGTGTATTTAGTTTAGCCTTTTGCTTCTCTATATAATCACGCTTTTCTGTTAATAACCAGTTTGACCAAGCTATATTTAAAGGCGGAATTGAGGTTGAGAATATAAAAGAACGGGCTTTGTTTATTAAATAGTTGATTATATCTTCGCTTGAAACACAAAAAGCCCCAAAGGAGCCGACAGCTTTTCCAAATGTGGCTGTTACAATATCTATATCCCCTCCGAATCCGACTCCTGCGAGAGTTTTCCCGTAGGCACAAAAAGCATGCGCCTCATCTATCATTAAAAGACAATTGTATTTGTTTTTAAGCTCTATTAGCCTGTCTAAATCCGCAACATCGCCGTCCATACTAAATACTGACTCACTAACAATCAGCGCCCTTTTATATTTATCTCTCTTCGAGCTTAGAAGCCTTTCCAAAGAATCATAGTCGAAATGCTTATACCTGAAAAAATCACCGTCAGAAAGGCGCATTCCGTCAATTATGCTTGCATGATTCAATTTATCAGAAAAAACAACATCACCTTTTCCGATAAGAGCTGATATCACACCCAAATTGCACTGATAGCCCGTATTAAAAATTAAAGCCCTTTCTTTATTAAATATTTTAGCAACTGTATTTTC
This sequence comes from Candidatus Gastranaerophilales bacterium, assembly GCA_944322835.1. Lineage (GTDB taxonomy): Bacteria > Cyanobacteriota > Vampirovibrionia > Gastranaerophilales > Gastranaerophilaceae > CAG-196. Next base: position 5,316 of record CALUQF010000107.1, read on the forward strand.
AAGAGCTTTATACTCCGGAGAACTACCCGTAAGAAGCCTTGCTGATGCTGTTGACATTAAATAGTCAGAATTTTTGAAAAATTCGCGCCTTAAATCAAATTTTGTGCTTATCCCAAGGTAATCGTTAGAGGCAAAATTTATATATTCATTTCCGTCAATTACAATTTTACCGTCAGATTTAGACTCAATATTGGGGATACTGCGCAATTGTCCCTTATTTTTTAGCGATTCCAACTCCTGTTTTATCATTTAATATATCTTTCGCTTTTTCCAACTGTACATCTTTTTTATTATCAATAAAGAAATCAAATTCATTCCCTATTTCTATATCCGGTTTTATACCTAATTTATTGATATCAGTGCCGTTAGGCGTCAAATATCTTGCAATCGTAATATTTACCCCTGTTTGATTTGGAAGCGGTACAACTTTTTGTACAAGCCCCTTACCAAATGTCTTTGTTCCGACTAATGTTGCTTTGTGGTAGTCTTTAAGTGCTCCTGATAGAATCTCGCTTGCACTTGCACTTGCGCCGTTAACCAGAACTACTACAGGCTTTTTCATAGGGAAATGCTCATCTTGAGCTTTGATAGACTTTTTATAACCGTTTCTATATATTATATCAACAATAGTCCCTTCATTTATAAACATATCAGCAATAAAGACAGCATTATCCAAAAGTCCGCCTGTATTACCTCTTAGGTCAAGTATAAGAGAGTCTGTATTTTTAGTATTCTCTAATGCTTCTAAAAACTCATTTGGCGTTGTTCCGCTCATAAAGCTGAGTATTTGGATATAACCGATATGATTATCAACAACAGAGCTTTTAACGGTCTTTATTTTAATCTCTTTTCTTTTAATAGTCTTGGTAATCTTTTTTCCGTCTCTTAGAATAGTAAGTTCAACAACACTGTTTTCCGGCCCTCTAACTAATGCCGCGACCTCTGAAACATTCATGCCGCTAATATCTTTACCATTTACAGCTGTGATAATATCTCCCTGCTTAAGCTGAGCAAAATCAGCCGGTGTTGCAGGCATAACATTAAATATCTCAATTTTGCCCGAATTTGAATAAATATTTACTCCAATACCATAAATTTTCGATGTTATTGAGGTTGTTAAATCGTCAAAGTCTTTTTTAGGCATAAAACGTGTATAAGGTTCATTAAGGCTTGCAATCATCGTATCTATTGCAACTCTTGCATCATCATCAGTCTTAATCTTCCCCTGATAACGTTCTTTCCACCTTAGCCAATTTTGATGGTTAAGAGATGGGTCATAATATTCCTGGCTTATAATTTTCCAGGTTTTATTAAACAGTTTTTGGGGTGCTATTTCTTCAGTATTTACAATCGCTTGTCTAGAGTAGAAGGCATTAGTTCTGGTAAAAGCAGACAAGAAAACCTTGTTAAAAATTACCAGAATCAATACGGACAGTAGAAATATAAATAACTGTTTTTTCTTCATACCTCAATTTAACACCAAGGGTAATCTATTATCAATATACTTATGGTATGCTTACATGCCTATTATAATATATTTATTGATTTTTAAATCCCGGTGAAGTCAGAGGGAGGTTTTTATATCCTTCGTTTGCATAAACAGTCTTTTTTATGTATTTATTAGTATAATTTCCTTTTTCTAAAAGCTGTTTAAGAACGTTTTCCCTTGTGACTAAAGCTGAATCCAGGTTATTTGATTCCGGAAATTGTTTTAATATCTCATTTCTTACAACAGCTTCCAT
>CALUQF010000108.1 GCA_944322835.1 Candidatus Gastranaerophilales bacterium
GCTCACTAAATGGCTGTTTTCGCACTCAGAATGACGCCAAGTCTGGAAGTAAACCTACAAGCCAGTTACATTTACCCCCAGAATGACGCTAAGTCTGGAAGTAAACCTACAAGCCAGTTACATTTACCCCCAGAATGACGCTAAGTCTGGAAGTGAAAATATAAACTAAAGAAAATCTTCTATAACATCTCTTTACTCCTCACCCTTCACGCAAAATTTTTGGCCTATCACAAGCTGTTTTTACGCGCAAAAACTTAGTTTCCGCACTTTTTCTTTTAAATAATTAATTTTTTGTTTATTTTTTAAGGTTTATTAAAAAACAGTGGTTTAATAGTATTAGTGAATAGTGACTAGTGATTAGTGACTGGAAAATAAACATTCTATTCACTGCTCACTATTCACTGCTCACTAATAAAAAAAAAGGAGATAAAAATATGGCAAAAACAATAGGTATTGACTTAGGTACAACAAACTCGGTTGTAGCTGTTATGGAAGGCGGTAAACCAACCGTTATCGCTAACGCAGAAGGTATGAGAACAACTCCTTCTATCGTTGGTTTTACTAAAACCGGCGAAAGATTAGTCGGTCAATTAGCAAAAAGACAAGCTATTCTAAACCCTGATAGAACAATCGCTTCTATTAAAAGACATATGGGTGAAGATTATAAAAAAAATATTGACGGAAAAGATTATACTCCGCAAGAAATCTCTGCAATGATTTTGAGAAAATTGGCAGAAGATGCAAGCAAATATTTGGGTGAAAAAGTAACCTCTGCCGTAATCACGGTTCCGGCTTACTTTAATGATGCTCAAAGACAGGCAACAAAAGACGCAGGTAAAATCGCTGGTTTAGACGTACTTCGTATCGTAAACGAACCGACTGCAGCAGCTCTTGCATACGGTTTGGAAAAAGATAAACCTGAAAAAGTTCTTGTATTCGACTTAGGCGGTGGTACATTCGATGTATCAATCCTTGAAATCGGTGACGGCGTTCACGAAGTTCTTTCAACTTCAGGTGATACTCACTTAGGCGGCGATGACTTTGATAAAAAGATTATTGACTGGATCTGTGAAGAGTTCAAAAAACAAGAAGGTATTGATTTAACTAACGATAAACAGGCTATGCAGCGTATTAAAGAAGCTGCTGAAAAAGCTAAATGCGAATTGTCATCAGTAGTTGAAACAACAATCAACCTGCCATATATCACAGCTGACGCCAACGGCCCGAAACACCTTGAACTTTCTCTTACAAGAGCAAAATTTGAAGAACTTTCTCACGACTTGTTGGAAAGATGTAAAAAACCTGTTGAACAGGCACTTTCTGATGCAGGTTTAAGCAAAAATGATATTAACGAAGTCGTTCTTGTCGGTGGTTCAACTCGTATTCCTGCAGTTCAGCAGTTAGTAAAAGCTTATACAGGAAAAGAACCAAACCAGACAGTTAACCCTGATGAAGTAGTTGCAGTCGGCGCCGCTATTCAAGCAGGTGTATTAGCCGGTGAAGTTAAAGATATCGTACTTCTTGATGTAACTCCTCTTACACTGGGTATCGAAACATTAGGCGGCGTTATGACTCCTCTTGTTCCGCGTAACACTACAATCCCTGTAAGCAAATCACAGGTATTCTCTACAGCTGAAAACAACCAGACTGCAGTTGATATCAACGTTCTTCAAGGGGAAAGACCAATGGCAAGCGACAACAAATCATTAGGTATGTTCAGACTTGAAGGTATTGCTCCTGCAATGCGCGGTGTTCCGCAAATCGAAGTTACATTTGATATCGATGCTAACGGTATTGTTAATGTTTCTGCTAAAGATAAAGCTACTAATAAGGAACAGAAGATTACGATTACAAACTCTTCTAACTTATCAGAAGCTGATATTGATAAAATGGTTAAAGAAGCAGAAGCTAACGCATCAGAAGATAAGAGAAAGAAAGAAGAAGCAGAAATTAAGAATAATGCTAATTCCCTAATCGCATCTTCTGAAAGAATTGTAAAAGATTTTGAAGGCAAGATTTCTGATGAAGATGTTAAGAAATTAACAGAACACAGAGAAGCTCTTCAAAAAGCATTAGATGAAAACAAACCTGTTGATGAGTTGAAGAAATTATCTGAAGAATTACAACAGACAATGTTTGCAATCTCTCAAAAAGCATATGAAGCCGTACAAAAAGAAGGCGGAGATGCAAATAGTGATGCAAACTCTGCAGGCTCAGAAGCAGCGTCAGATAAGAAAGATGATGATGTAATCGATGCAGAATTTACTAAAGAATAAAGAGGGGGTAAATGCAAATCCCACCCCATCGGGAGACATTTGGTAAATCTTTCAAATGGGTTTTGACTACAGGTCTCCCTCGGTAGAACGACTATTAGAATAATAAAAACAAGGTGTAGTTAAAATAGCTGCACCTTGTTTTTAGCTTTTAAATTATCGGCCGGCTTCTACTACTGTCCAAGATAAATTTATAAACAAACATCGTATACTACTACATATCTGCAATTGCGGAATATTACCTAATGTCTAGACATAAAAAAGACCCCTCACCCGAATTTCTAAGTTTCGCCTTGAGGCTCAACTTGAAATTCTTCCCTCTGTCTTGGATTTGCTCCACGCTCACAGAGTTCCGCCTTTAAGCTTACTCGGCTTAGCCGACTCCATCTGTTCGCTATCCAGACTACTACATTTACCCCCGTCCGTCCGCAAATCCGCTCCCGCAAGGGGCGAGGGAAGCACCACGCCAAGCGTGAAGCCTACTCGCCCCGCCAGATTGACCTCTGTGTGGGAGAATCGAAATCTTTGATTTCGGGGAAGTAGTATATTGTACACTATAAAGTAGACAATCAGCTCGCACAATAAATTAAGATGTAAAATTTTGAAAATAAGCGGACGACGAGACTCGAACTCGCGACGTCAACCTTGGGAAGGTTGCATTCTACCACTGAATTACATCCGCTTATAACTTATGATTTTCCCTTACGTTTATAAAAATCTTCAATAAACCCGGTATTGAAATTCCCGCTCATAAATACTTCGTCTTCCACGATTTCCTGATGGAAAGGTATTGTAGTTTTAATACCGGTTACTACATACTCTTTTAAAGCCTGATACATTCTGCGTCTTGCTTCATTCCTGTTTTCACCCCAGCAGATAAGTTTTCCTATCATTGAATCATAGTATGGCGGAATAGAGTATCCCGGATAAACGTGAGAATCTACTCTTATACCGAAACCGCCAGGCGCAAAATAACCATCTATCTTACCCGGACAAGGCATAAAATCATGTTCCGGATCTTCGGCATTAATTCTACATTCGATTGCGTGCCCTCTCAAAAGAACGTCATCTTGTGTGTAACCGAGTTTTTTACCTGACGCAACAAGGATTTGTTCCCTCACAATATCAATCTGCGAAATCATTTCTGTTACACAGTGCTCAACCTGAACACGTGTATTCATCTCCATAAAATACCATTTCCCGTCATGGTCAAGCAGAAATTCACAAGTTCCGGCGCCTTCATATTTAATTGCTTTCGCAGCTCTTACTGCAGCAGCTCCCATTTCTTTTCTTGTTTTTTCGTCTATTGCTGGAGAAGGCGCTTCTTCTAATAATTTTTGATGGCGTCTTTGTATAGAGCAATCCCTTTCACCTAAGTGAATGACGTTACCAAAAGAATCTCCTAAAATTTGGACTTCAATATGTCTCGGGTTTTCCAGATATTTTTCAGCATAAACCCCCGGATTACCGAAGAATTTTTCAGCCTCTTGCTGACATAAAGTCATATTAACTTCCAGCTCGTCATCATTTCTAACAATTCTCATACCCTTGCCGCCGCCTCCGGCAGTAGCTTTCAGGATAATCGGATATCCGACCTTGTGTGCGAATTCTCTTGCCTGTTCTACTGTTTCCAGAATTCCGGTTCCGGGAGTTACAGGAACATCATTTTCTATCATAGTTTTACGAGCAGTAGCCTTATCTCCCATTTTTCGCATAGATTCAGCAGAAGGCCCGATAAATTTGATACCGTGTTTAGTACAAATATCAACAAAATCAGCTCTTTCAGACATAAAGCCGTAACCGGGATGAATTGCATCACAGCCGGTCATCATTGCTGTAGATATAATAGCCGGAATATTCAAATAGCTTTGTGCGCTTGGAGCAGGGCCTATACAGAAAGAATCAGTCGCTAATCTTACGTGTAGAGACTGTGCATCAGCCTGTGAATAAATCGCAACAGTCGGTATTCCAAGCTCACGACAAGCCCTTATAACTCTTACAGCTATTTCGCCTCTATTTGCTATTAAAACTCTTTTAAACATATTCCTATTCCCTGTTATCTAATCCTATGCAAAATGACGCGCATCAAAACGTGATTAATTAAATATACCTAATCACGATTCACAATTCACGAATCACGATTATTCCACATACATCAAAACTTGTCCGTATTCAACCGGGTCGCCATTTTTAACGCATATTTGAACAACCTTGCCGGCTTGTTCTGATTTAATTTCGTTCATCAATTTCATTGCTTCAATAATACAAACAACGTCACCGACATTAACATTAGAGCCGACTTCTACAAACGGATTTGCTTCCGGAGAAGATGCGGCGTAGAATGTTCCTACCATAGGAGAAGTAATAGCCTTTCCTTTTGGTTCTTCTGTCTGTTTTGCAGGAGCTGCCTGCGCTGCTGCGGGTGCTGCCTGAGGAGCTGCAACAGCAGGAGAAGAAGCTACCATATTAACTTCCGGCAAATCTTTTCTAATTGTAATCGCCTGTTCGCCATCTTCAAGCGAAATCTCTGTAAGCCCGTTATCGGCAATAATTTTAGCTAATTTTTCTATATAATCTGTTTCAAACTTCATTTTATTCTCCTTAACCATGTCTTATGCACCAGAATCAGTATTAAATACCAATTCACGGTTCACTATTCACGATTCACGAATTTAAACTCTATCTAAGTATTCATTACTCCTAGTATCAACTCTAATTACATCACCGTTTGATACGAAGAACGGAACTTGAACAACGGCGCCTGTTTCGAGTGTAGCGGGTTTTGTACCGCCTTGAGCTGTGTTCCCTTTTTCAGCAGGCGGAGTATCAACTACTTCAAGTTCAACGTGAGCAGGGATATCAATACCTATTATTCTCTTATCGTGCATAAGCACTTGAACCATCATATTTTCTTTAAGGTATTTTTTACCGTCACCGATATGATCTTCCGGAATTTGAATCTGTTCATAAGTTTCGTTATCCATCATAACATATTCATTACCATCTTTATATAAGTATTGCATTTCTCTACGGTCTAACATGGCTTTCGCAACTTTTTCACCAGCTCTGAAAGTTTTTTCAACAACGTTGCCGGTTTCAGCGTTTTTAAGTTTTGTTCTAACAAAAGCAGCGCCTTTCCCGGGTTTTACGTGCAAGAATTCTACAACAGTCCATAAGCCGTTATCTAATTCAAGTGTTAAGCCATTTTTTAAATCGTTTACTGAAATCATACGTACTCCTTAACTATACATAATACTCTTTTTTCTGATACTAACACAAACAATACAGCGGTGCAAGTAGAACCAAAAGCCGTTCCAGAGCTTAGTTTGTAACTGTAATTAAAAGACTATTGGGGCAGTTTATCTGCTGGCAGCGTTGTAGGATATATTTTTTTCAATACTTTAAAATTTGTTAAATGTTAGCTTAAGAGTAATTAATGGTGCAAAAAATTGCATCCTACCTGTTCCACACCAGAAGAGAAGAAGTTGGTTGGGTGAAACCGAACCATAACCCCCTGCACAATTCTATCGGATGCCTTGATATTTTATACGTCGCGTGGATATACTTTTATAAAATCTTTATATCTAGTCTATTGACCAAATTTAAAAAAAAATATATGATAAAGCTTTAGTGTAGATATTACAATTATTATTTGAAAAAGATTGGAGGATTCGTATGGAATTTCATCACCAGCCGCTAAACGGCGCAAGCTACACGGATGCAGACATTAAAAGGCTTATTGCAGAATATAATGTCCAATTTATAAAGCTTCAATTCGTTGACATTAACGGTCAGGTAAAGAATATGGCAGTACCATCAGAACATATTGACAGAGTTTTGAATAATGAAATTATGCTTGACGGATCTTCTATTAAGGGGTTTAGAAATATTGAAACTTCTGATATGTTTTTCTATCCTGATAAGAATACTTTTCAGATTCTTCCGTGGCAGGAAAGAGACGGCAAGAATTCTGCCAGATTAATATGTGATATTTATAATGCTGACGGAACTCCGTTTGAGGGATGCCCGAGATGTAATTTAAAAAGACTTATGGCAGAGGCGCAAAAACTGGGTTTATCTATGAATGTCGGGCCGGAAGCTGAATTTTTCTTGTTTGAAAAGGATGAAGAGGATCATATTACAACCAAAACTCACGATAGAGCAGGGTATTATGATGTAGGGCCGGATGATTTAGGCGAAGCTGTGAGAGCCGATATTGTAAGTACTTTGCAGGAAATGGATTTTGATATTGAAGCTTCGCACCACGAAGTAGCAGACGGCCAGCACGAAATTGATTTCAAATATTCTGATATTCTTACAACAGCTGATAATGTTGCAACATTCAGAATTGCAGTAAAAGCGATTGCTGCACAATACGGTCTGCACGCTACATTTATGCCAAAACCTGTTTACGGAATAAACGGTTCCGGTATGCACTGTAATATTTCTTTATTCAAAGATGGGAAAAATGCTTTTTATGATGAAAAGGCTGAATATCAGCTTTCTGATACTGCAAGGTATTCAATTGGCGGGATTTTAAAGCACGTAAAAAGTATTACAGCCATTCTTAACCCGACTGTAAACAGC
>CALUQF010000109.1 GCA_944322835.1 Candidatus Gastranaerophilales bacterium
CACTTCCCTCTCCCTGCGGGAGAGGAGCAGCCGTGTTTGAGCATTTAGCGAAAACTACGGATGCGGTGAGGGGGCAACCCGTAGGAACAAAGATGAAGAAGACACTCCGCAACATCTATAACAATGTAAGAAAAGAAAGATTTAAACATCAAAATTCCATATCCTGTATGACCCTAACTGAACTGCCCCCTCACCCGAATTTCTAAGTTTCGCAGGAGCTCAACTTGAAATTCTACCCTCTCCCGTAGGGCGAGGGGGATGTCGCGCCTGGCGTAGAACAGGGTAGGGTACAAATTTTTGCACCAATAACTATAAAACAAGAATATAACTTGCTACCAGGAACAAAACCGCTGGAATACATTCACCGTATGCTTCATCCAAAAACGTTTAAAGGCATTAACTCTTCCTGCTTCCAGCAAGGCATTAAATACTTCTGTAGAAAATTTCCTGTCATTATCTACAAACCCGTGATTTTCACATAACACATCGTGGACAAGGGCTGGTATCAAAAACCTGTTATCAGTATTAGAACCTATTATACGCCAAAAAATCTTCGGTATAGAAGCTCCATCATAACAATATCCTTTGGGAATTTCAAAATTATATGTTTTGTACTTTTTATAGTCTACAAGACGAACTTTTAATGTTTTTTTGTTTATGAACGGATATTTTTCAATAGACTTCTTATCCTCTTCTGACATTGAAGGAATATAATACCTTATACAAACATGGGGAATTTCGTCAAAGAAAATTCCCGCGTTTTGATTAGAATACCATTCTCTCATTCTATCCTCCAATAACTTTTCTCGGATAAACTATAATCATATTCTGATCTCCATAATTCCCGTCAGAAATAAATAATGTATCTTCTACGCTGCTTTCAACTTCACAGGCTTTTATTCCGTAAGTATAAATCTCGTATGATTTCCCCGCCGGAACTGTTAGCAAGTCCGTGTAATCAGAGGTTAGAAAAAATATAATTGAATTTGTTTTATTTGCTGTAACCTGCAATTCACTACCAATCAAATTTCTTTTTTTATCCTGAATTGCAAAATAAATCATATAGTTTTTTGTATTATCTAATCCGGAAACAGCAATCTCGCCGCTATCTCCCTGATATAAAGAAATAGTTCCATTTTCATCAATAGCTATAGCCATTTTTTCATCCTTTCTATTTACTACTCGGCAGCTGTACCGCAAGCATACCAAAACATTGAACCGTTCGGCCCGTCATTAACCCATCTAAACAATGAATCTGTTCTTGAATAAATCCATAAACATCCTGCATCTGCACTTCCGGCATTAATTTCATATAAACCCGTTATTACCGGTGTATAAGAAGCTGCATCTTCAAAAGAAAGAGGAAATAAAATTGCCCCCTTTGTATTTGCAGTAATATCCATTCCTCCACCCTGTTCCAGCCAGCCATCCGACCATTTTCTATACCAGTAAGAACTTTCTATTTCTGTTTCAATTACATATGGCTTGGTACAATTTGAAAAATCGGTTTTTGCACACGCAGAAATTGCCGTATTTAAATCTGTTTGGTTCTCCAAATCCCCGGTTATACTTCCCCAGGCGCCTCCTCCTGAGGAGGCGCCTGAGTTAGCCTGAATTACTGCCTTCGCGGCTTCGGTTATATTTGAAAAATCTATATCTGCTTTTGCTCCCGCAGAAGCTATTGCCTGCTGTGCGTAATATTTTGCAGAATATTCTGAACCATTTACCGAACCGTCAGTTTTACACGCCCAATCCTGAGCATCACCCACGGCTCCGGATGCTTGTAATGCATAATACTTAGCCGAATAATCCGTATTTTCAACTTTATCTTCTGCAATGGCCCATTGCTTTGCAAGTTCTGAATAATGTCCGGATGTATCTAAACTTACCGTCACACCAACTCTGCCGGACGGGCGTATTACCCTTATGTTATTTCCCATTATATCCTCCTTTAATTTCCATAAAAATCAGCGACACTTTGCAAAAGACATTCCTGAATAAATTCCAATGTCGCGTTCTTTTTCTGCTGAAGCGTAACTATATACTCTGCGGTTAATTCTTGTGAAAAATCAGGAGTAGAGTATGTAATTATCTCGATAGTTTTGCCAAGCTCAATTCCTGCTTTTATTTGAAGTAACATATCTGATAAAAAGTCCTTTTTTGAACCATCTTTCATATTAACTTTACGTCTTATCCAGCCTAATGATGTTTCAAAAAATTCACTTTTAAATTTAGCTGCACGCTCTTGCTGAACCTCTGTTTCATAATTTTCATTAATCACTGGTATATTATTCTGCATCATTTCATTTGCCAGTAAAGCATACAATGCATCATCTGTCTCTTCAATCATTAAACCTTGTTTATGGTTATAATTAACTATAAAATCGGCTCTCTGCTTGTCTGTATATGGTTTTTCTAATTTATAAGCCATTTTTATTCTCCTTTTTTTATCTATACACCTGCTACACTCCAACGAATATTACATCCGTATCTAAAACTTGACGTAAAACCCGCATTATTAAAAGATGCCGGCTTAGCTCCTTCTATAAAAGTATTGTTTATATCCTGAAGCTTAATACTGTAATCTGAATTACTCATCGGTCTTAAAAAACTTACGTAACTGTTTTGCCAAACCTGACCGCCCTGTTCTATCCATACTCTTGTTGTTTTTTCTTTGTTTGAAAAATACTCACGATACCAGGATGTACCATTTCTATAAGTGGTTACATAAAGCCCGTTTGTTGAAAAACTTGTATCAGAAGCCGTGGTTAAATCTGTTCCCAAATCTTCTATTGATTGGCTTAATGTTTCACTCATTGAGGCCATTGAACTATTTATAGTAGCTATGTTTGAATTTATAGCTGCAGCTGTTGAGGTTAAACTCTCTGATACATCCGTAATTTTTTCATCTAAATATTCAAAATTATTGTTCATCACCTCTGATGAGGCAAGAGAACCATATTCAATTTCAGTTAACGCCATCTAAACTCCTTTCGTTGATTAAAGTGTCATAAATCTTATCCACTTTTTTATTAATATCCATAATCTGATCTTTCATATTCCCAAACTCCGATTTTGTGATGTAAACTTGTGCTACTTCTGTCAAAATTTCCCGATGTGTCTGCTCAAGCCTCTCCGGTGTTACAAATAAGTTGTATTGAAACAGAACTGCCAAGCATACAATTATCATAGGAGCGTATTTGTACAAAATCTGTTTGTCCATATCTGCCTCCTATAGACTTTTATTTGCAAGTATTTTTGCCAGATTTCCAAGCACACTTACCAGACCGGAAGAAGATGAAACCCCTGAGCTAAAGTTCCCACCAAGGGAAGAATTTGAGCTTGAAGTTGTGGTTGCATTACCGGCGCTTGTTTGCAAAGATTGGTTCTGCATATCGGAAATTACATCATAACCTTGCATATAGGCTGAAAGAAGATTATTTATCATACTTGCTGTATTATTTTGGGATTCTGCCAATAACTCATTGATGTATGACGCAAGAGAATTTGTAGTAGTATCTGCTAAATTATTATACAAATCAGTTGCCTGGGAAGAGCGTATCATATTCCTGTTTGAAAGCGGATTTATTATGTTATTCTCCAGATTCTTTACCGCCTCTGTTCCAAGTGTACTTGTATACTGGTTCAATTTTGCCTGATTTGTAGTTGAATTTAAGCTCGGATTAAGGTACTCATCTAAAAGTGAATTGATATTATTGTTAACAAAATTGTAAACAGAATCCAAAGCAGTTCCGGCATTAAATGAAGCGGTTGTACCGGAATTGTTTGTTGTTGCTGTTGCGTACGGGTTTTTTGTTGTTGTATTCCCGTATGTTGTAGTTGTTGATTGTGATTTTTTACCCATTATTTTTTAATTCCTTTCTTTTGCTATACGGCTTTTGCCTTAATTTTTCCGAACTCGATGTTTCTTATACAAAAATCATCTCCTTCGTTTTTGGTTAAAAAAGTCATCTGCAGTGTATTAAAAAATGATGCAGGTAACTTTTTGGTTGAGTTTAAATCCTTTATTGGAAAATACCCGCTATCCCAGTGCCCAATATCAAAATACAGCACGTTTTTGAGCGACTTTGTCTGAATATGTCTTACTTTCGAAGTCATTGAGTCATAATTCTTTATGTATTCAACATAAAAACTGTTGTTGTAATACATATCCAGCGTGACTTTTGGCGGATAAGAGAGAATCTTAATGGAATTTTCATACCCTAAATTAAGCGGTGTACATTTATAAAACGATTCAATAAACTCTCCGTCAAAAGTATTGGAAGAATACTCTTCATAAATCTTCTTGCCCGCCGAATACAATACCCCGTCTATTATTGCAAAACAGTTTATTTTCTGTGATTTTCTCTTTACCCAGGTGTCTCTTAAATAATCATAAATCGCAATAGTCGAATAATCTTCATCACTATCAGGAAGCAAAAACCAAACCTCATTTCTGTCAGAGGTTACTACTGATAACGTGCGGATTTTATCTAAGTCAGCCGAAGCAATATTAAATAACTCCTCCTGAATATCTATCGCAATATTATCACCTAAAGTTCTGTTACCGTTTACCACCTGCTTAAAAGAAAATACACCTTTTTTAGTATTGTCGAAAAAATATAATTCCGTACCATGGAAAACAAGTGAGTTATATCCGGCGCACCCTCCAGGCGATTCCTCTGTTTTGTAGAAATCAGAATTTTCGTCCTGTGCAATCAAACAGGAAGAATTAGAATGAAATACGGCCAAAGTCCCAAGATAAGGGTATATTGCAGTGATTTTTTTAACAAATTCAATATATCCGGCAGAAGTTGTAATTTCTTCACTGGAAGTTGAAAAATCATAGATATTTTCCTGTTGTGAATACCAGAGAACCTGCTCATTGAATACCCATAGGCGGCCTGCAAAATCAACAAGACCTAACCCCTTAATGTCACGATTATCCGCGTCTTTGAGCTCCATCATCACTACTTCATCAAGCTCACCCTCCTCATTATAATTCTCAAGCTCAATCGAAAGCATCTCCTCAGAATTTGAAAATACCCATAAATCCGACCAGCCTTGAGAAAAATCAGTTGCGCAAGACATTGATGTTACACTCAAGCCCGATACCTTAAGAGTTAAAGTATTAGACAGCCTCGAAAATAGGTATATTTTCCCCTCCGTAGAACTTTCTGTATGTACAAAGAAGTAAGTATTACCCTTCTGTACACTCTCAAATATATTAATAACCCTCTCTGTAGCGGGTATTAAAGAACAAACAACAACATTTCCTCTTGCTGTCCTTATTCCGACCCCTGAATTTATCTCTGTTGCAAATAACTCAACATTCTGTATATCAGATGCCGTTATTAATGATGAAGAATAAATAGAAGAACTCCGGTTTATCCCGGAAAATTTGTTACAAATTAATGCAGTACGTTGCATTGGTACTCCTTTCTTTTTTTTGACGTGATTAAGTGATTAAGTGACTGGGTGACTAAGAAATGTTGGGTAAACATTTAGACTTGTTTTGTGCAAAAGTGTGAAGAGTGAGGGGGAAGAGTGAAGGGGAATTGCTACAAATAATAGCTTTTTGCGCAAAAGTTCCCTCTCCTTACAGGAGAGGGTTAGGGTGAGGTGTCAATCCCTTACCAAATTTAACAAAGTCTCTTACACCCCTTCAATATTTTGATTGATATCATTATTCCAAAATCTTACAACTCTATATCCCTTGCTATTTATATAATTTGTCCTTACCTCATCAGCCCTTACATTATCAGGAATATTATGCTGTCCGCCATCTATTTCAATTACAAGCTTCTTCTCCTCACACACAAAATCGACAATATAATTACCTATAGGAACCTGACGCTTAAATTTTAACCCCATAAATTGCCGATTTCTTAACAATTGCCATAATATATCTTCTTCTTTTGTTTGGTTTTTTCTTAGATTTCGTGCAACATGATATATTTTATCCATATACCGATTTTAACATATAAATCTTCACCTCACCCTAACCCTCTCCTGTTAGGAGAGGGAACTCCCAGTATTAAAAAATATTACAAATTTACCCCCAAAATAAATTCGATTTTACATTTCTTAACAATTGGGGGCAAAAAAGGCAATTTTTGAAAACGTAAATACTTTATATATACATAAGAGATATTTAAAAGGAGCAAAGCAAGATGTTATTCACTACAGAAACAATTTCAAACAAAGAAATCGAATCTATTAATAATTTCTTCAATGATTTTGAAGCAGTTGAAACAGTTGCTCCAGAAGAAGTTGAAAAAGAAACCAACGTTTCTAAATATCTTCACTCTCTTGTTACATCTTGCTACCAAAAGTCTGTTGAAGACATCGCTAACACTCAGGTTGGAAGAAACAGAGCAGTTAGAAAAAGAAGCCTTCAACAGGTTATGCAAGAATCTTTCTTCTACGGTGCTAACAGATTCGGAAGAAACTTCATCGCTTAATAAAACAGAATTTACATAAACACTCTCTTATATAATCTTACATCTTACTTTAAAGTTTTACTCCCATCCCCGGGAGTTTTTTTTGTGCTACGCACGTAGATATATGGTCGGCAAGCATTCCATTGAATTACTAGTTGGGATTATTTACTCCAGGCTTGCCTCAATAGTGGTAACTACTGGATGGGCGTAAAGATCAAGGGCTACGCACGTAGATATATGGTCGGCAAGCATTCCATTGAATTACTAGTTGGGATTATTTACTCCAGGCTTGCCTCA
>CALUQF010000110.1 GCA_944322835.1 Candidatus Gastranaerophilales bacterium
TTCATCTTCCAAAACTTCAATCTTCTTTTGAAAATTCAAGCTTTTTTCAAGCGCCTTTTCCAGATTAATTTTTGCGGTAACATCCGTAAAAAAGAGGATAGTGTAAGTTCCTTTTTTTACGGCATTCAAATCGTAATATAAAAATGCATTCCCTGAATTTTGATAAGACACATGGGCCGAAAAATCTTCTTTAGATTTTAGAGCTTGTGCTATCGGAGAATGAACCATTACATCATTACTCACAAGCGCACAAACATTATAGTTAAGTTTATGCGAAAACTTCTTGATATTTTCAAAATCGGGGAAAACTCTTTTAAACACGCAATTTCTGAATACTGTTTCAGAATCATTATTCAAAACAATAACAGCACTGTTAAATTTGTTAAATAAATCAAACTTCCCCATAAAAACATTATATAATCATCCTGCAAAAATTGCTAATAAAAAATCTCTCTTTTGGCAAAAATAAATAATCCTGCTATAATAAAGTTGCGGGTAGGGTGTTATTTTCACAAATAATACATCAAATAATGGTGGTAATTGTTATAATTATACTGCTATAATATATTAAGTAATGTTTAATGGAGAATAGTATGGCTGATAACGATAAAGCAACAGATGGAAAATCTCAAGAAATAACCAAATTTTTAATTATGACACTTGCTTCCATTGTAATAATGTTTATAGTATTTGCAGGTGTTAACTATGTAATAATGGAAAACCTAATAAGCCAAAAAATTAGTACGCTCAATCTTTCACAAGAAGAGTTATCGGAAGAAGGCGGTTCCGAAGATGAAATTCAAAAGGGTATAATTGTTGATTTAGGTGATTTTATCCTGAATTTGTGTGATGAAAACCAGAAAAAATATTTAAAAGTAAATGTAGCGCTTGAAGTTACACAAAAAGATACAGATTTTCCGGCCCAAACAGAAGAAAAGAGCGGAGGCCACGGTGGGCACGGAGCGGCACCTGCCCCAGTTGACCCGATGGAGGCTATTCAAAAAGAAATGAATCAGTATAAACCGGCAATCAGAGATGCGGTTATCACTAATCTCTCAAGCAAAACTTCAACGGAACTTTCAACAGCAGCGGGTAAAGAACTTGCAAAAGAACAAATTACTAATGACGTAAACGCTATTTTAGGTGGCGAACGTGAAGTATTAAGGGTAAGTTTCGGACAATTTATTATTCAGTAGGGGATAAATGACAGAAGCGAAAAACGAAAACTTTATAGAAACATACGATCTTGATGAAGATTTTTCGGATTCCGAGCATAAGAGTTACAAGCTTTATAATTTCAGACGTCCGGATAAGTTTTCCAAAGATAATTTGCGCGCGCTTAGAGATATTCATAGAGAATTTTCAAAAGCAATTTCTCTGGTACTTAGCGGTTATCTTCGTATGCGTGTAGAAATAGAAATAGTTTCTGTTGACCAGCTGACTTATGAAGAATTTGTACGCTCAATGCCATCACCAATTAGCGTTGGCGTATTTGAATTTGAACCGCTTTCAGGCCAGATTCTTCTCGGTATAAGTTTTGAGGTTATATCCTGTATAGTAAACAGAATGCTTGGCGGTGTCGGCTCGATTGATACACAGACAAGAGAACTTACAGACATTGAAAAAGCTCTTGCTAAAAAAGTTATTAATATTATTATTAAACAGCTTGAAGATTCCTGGAATGCAATTATACCTGTTTCCGGGAAATTTATAAGTCTTGATGATAATTACCAGTCAATCCAGGTTGCAACGGCAGGTGAAATAGTTGCATTATTAACGTTTGAAGTTCAAATACAAGGTAAACATTTCGGTCTTTTCAGTATATGCTTCCCGTATCCGGTACTGGAAACCGTTCTCGGACACTTGAGCACCCAGCACATTTTCCAAACAAAAGGTTTGGTTGCATCGAATGATGAGAGAATGAAAATGATATCCAAGCTTAATACGTCAAATGTTGAAGTGCGCGTACAATTCGGACAGTGCAGTATAACACTTGACGACTTTTTGCAGCTTTCGGAAGGCGATATTTTAAAGCTGGATAACAAGGTTCAAGATGATTTAATTGTAAAGATTAACGGCGAAAAGAAATTCTTTGCACGCCCCGGAACTTTAAAAGATAATATTTGTGTTAAAATAACAGATGTCTATGATGAAATGCATGAATTATTAAGGAATTACTTATAAGAGAGGTTGCTTAAATGCCAGATAATGATGATATAAAAGATTTAAACAACAAACCTGAAGATGATATTGAACCTGTTTCTGAAGAAGAACCCGCTATGGATGATGCGGTTCAGGACGAAACAGAACCTGATGACGGAACTGAAGTTGAGGATAAAACCGTAACGGTTCAGCCGGTTCAATTCGCGTCTTTTGAGGATTTAGACCAGGTACAAGGTCCGCCGAATCAGAATTTAAATATACTTCTGGATGTTAAATTACAGCTTACAGTTGAACTGGGGAAAACTGAACTTCCAATAAAAAAAGTTTTAGAATTAACCAAGGGCTCTATCGTTACCCTAAATAAAGCAGCCGGTGAGCCTGTTGAATTATATGCAAACGGAAAATTAATTGCATACGGAGAAGTCGTAGTAATTGAAGATAATTTCGGGTTAAGAATCACTCATATTACTGACCCTGCAAGACGTTTGAATACTTTGTCTAACAGTTCTAAAGATGAAGGACGAGAAGCATAAAAATCTTTCACTACTGTCCATGATAAATTTTAAGAATTAAAAATACTAACTCCATATCTGTATCTGACCCCTCCCCGAAATCAAAGATTTCGACCCTCCCACAAGGGGAGGGTAACCTCCACGCCTAGCGTTACGGTCCCCTCGCCCCTTGCGGGAGAGGGAAGAATTTCAAGTTGAGCCTCGGCGAAACTTAGAAATTCGGGTGAGGGGTCTTTTTATATCTAGACATCATGTAATATTCCGCAGTTACAGTCGGGTAGGGTGGGCAAAGCCTCTTTGTTATAGGTATTTTTAAATTATTTTATGTATGGCGTGCCCACCGATTAATTTTTGATTTAAGTTTTTGGTGGGCACGCTATACTAATTTGAACACAATTATTTGCTATTTAATGTAACTTTGCCCACCCTACCTGACTAAAGATGAAGGACGGGAAGCATAAAAATCTTTCGTCTCAAAATCTTGACTTGGTATTATATTTAAAGTATCTTGAAAGTGTACGCTTGTACACTTTTTTAATATCAGAACAAAATTTAGGGAAGAGGACATGGATTTTACAACACTAACTATCGATATTTTAAAAATGCTTTCTTTTGCCGGAAGCTATGGAATAGGTATTATTTTATTAACTGTAATTATAAGATTGGCAATGTGGCCGCTAGGTTTATCCCAACAGCGTTCAATGCGCACAATGCAGATGCTTCAGCCTAAGATGAAAGCCATTCAGGAAAGATACAAAAGCAATCCGCAGGTTATGCAGCAAAAGATGATGGAATTTTATAAAGAGCATAAATTTAATCCCATGGCAGGCTGTTTTCCTCTTCTTATTCAGATGCCGATTTTTATCTTGCTTTATTCATCATTAATGAGCCCGCAATTTATTCAAATGGCCGGCGATTCTCAGTTCTTGTTTATAAACAGGCTTGATGCAACACTTAAGACTTCTGCCGGCGTTTCAAATAACGGAACATTCGGCTTATCAAAATATGATTCATTTATGACCGGAAAAACCGCAACAGTTTATCTAAAAGGTGTTGATGAACCTTTAGAGAATGTAAAAATAGAAAAACCTAACAAGGCCGTTGAAGTTCAGGGCGAATTGAAACCGGGAGAACCTGCCGACTTTAAAGTAAGCTTAGACAGCTTAAACCTAAAATTCAGCCAGCTTGACCAGATAGAAAAAGCTGATATTGAAGTTACGGATATCCAGACCAAAGAGTCTGAAAAAATGACTTTTATAAGAAAAGACGGAATATTAATAAGCACAATTCCGACAAAAGAAGTTAAAACTTCTTTCCACTATGATGTACTTCTTTTAATAATTTTATTTGCGATTACAATGGTGTTCTCACAAAGAGCTATGATGGCTATGAATAAAAATATCCAGCAAGATGAAGCTCAAAAGGCTATGCAAAAGTCCATGAACACATTTATGCCAATCATGTTAACCTTTACTTTTATCATAATCCCGATACCGGCAGGTGTATTGCTCTACTTGATTTCAAGCAATATCTTTCAGGTTATCCAAACCGTCATTATAAATAAACAGCTGGAAGCCGAGGACGCCAAAAAAGAAGCCAAAGTCGATGATATTGATTTAGCTAACGCGAAACAAATCAAAGAAAAGGGGTAAAGAAAAAGGTATAAAGGTATACACCAGGCGTGGAATTCCCCCTCGACCTACGGGAGAGGGTAGAATTTCAAGTTGAGCTCCAGCGAAACTTAGAAATTCGGGTGTGGGGGCAGTTCAGTTAGGGGCATCAGGATATAAAATTTTTAATTTAAATCTTTCTGTCCCTTGCAAAGCTCTATAATAATTTATTATAGATGTGGCGGAGTGCCTTCTTCGTCTTTGTTCCTACGGGTTGCCCCCTCACCGCATCCGTAGTTTTCGCCAAATGCTCAAACACTGCTGCCCTCTCCCGCAGGCAGAGGAAAATGTTGCGCTTTGTATGTTTAGATGAGAGTTAAGAAAAAGTGCAGGCGAAACCTCCTCTCCTTGCGGGAGAGGATAGAATTTCAATACGAAACTAACGTTGAGTATTAGAAATTCTTGGTGAGGGGGCAGCCCCGTTAGGGTCATGCAGGATAGCAAATATGAAATTTATAAAGAGGGGGTTCACAATATATAGTTTATATGATATTATAAAGTTAAAGTAGCATAGTTATTATGTTACGACCGTGAGACCAAAATGAGAGCTTTAAAACTTCTTTTATTTATGAAGCTGGCTCCTATATATTGATGTGCCTTGGCACAGAAAGGAATAGCAGACGTGAGAGCGAAGAAATTACGTGGATTTTCTCTAATGGAGATGATGGTAGTGCTTTTGATTGTAGCAATAATCGCCGCAGCAAGCGCACCAATGGTTACTAAGAAATTATCGAGAAATACAGGCACCGGCGACAGCCCTTGGGTGTTTACGGGGTTGAATAATACTATTGCATATTTAGGCGGAGGAAATGGGCAGGTTTTAATTGGTGCAGCACAAGCTCCTGATGATGCTGATAATGCAAGTTTGTATATAGCAGGTAGAAATGGCTGGTCACATTTACGCTTTGGAAATGAAGATGGAACTCGTTCTATGGGTATTACTGCAGATCCTGGTTCCGATAATCTAGGGCAAAACAGTCGTATCGGTATTGCCTCTTTTCAAGGTATAAATTCTTTTACAAATAACTCTGTTATTTTTGGTGCCGGATGTTCAACACGGCAAAATAGCACAGAAGCAACAATGCTAGGAACCATGACAACCACTCAAAGTGCCCGTACGGTTACGATAGGTTATGATGCAATGACAGAAGAAGATTCTACTGCTGCCGTAGCTATTGGTTATAGGGCAGAAGCAGCCGGTAATAATTCCATTGCAATAGGAGGTGGCGGTAATGAACCAGTAAATTATACACATACCGAAGGAGATGAATCGATTGCGATTGGGCGTCACGCTTATACACTAAAAGAGGATCACTCTGGGGGGGATTTTTCTATAGCGATAGGTTCTCAAGCACATACAAAAGGTCCAGGTGTTGTGGCTATTGGTAATTCTGCTTCAGCAATATGTAATAACGTAGGTGAAGATCCAGATGGTGATGATCAGGATCCTGGGTATTCTGTTGCAATAGGAAGTAATGCTTCAACTCCTGGCTGTACTGCTGTAGCAATCGGAAAAGATGCCGCTGCTACCAAGGTTGGAGCTATAGCAATTGGTTCATATGCACGGGCTGAAGGAAAATACTCAATAGCCTTAGGCATGTCTGCAAAAGCAACTGCTGATCATCAAATAGTTTTAGGTTCTACTGATGGTGCTAGAGATACAGTTTATATCCCCGGGAATTTAATTGTAGGTGGAAATGTTATTTTAAACCAAGATGATACAAGCGCAACAACTAGTATAAGAACAAAAAGAGGTAGCTGGCGTCATCCTGTGTCCGTGGTTCGAGTGCTTGAAACCAGGTATCCAGAAGGCGGAATAGGCCTGAAAACCTATGGCGATGGAGTTTATGTTTCTGATCGTCGTTTGAAGAATGTTGGTGATAAATACGCAGCTGGTTTAGCTGAACTAAAGAAGCTTGATTTCTTCCACTATACGTTCAAAAAGGACGAAGAAAAAACTCCACATGTTGGTGTAATAGCACAGGATTTACAAAAAGTTTTCCCTGATGCGGTTACAAAAGGTGAAGATGGATATTTACGTATAAGATGGGAAGATATGTTCTACGCGGTAATTAATGCTGTAAAAGAGCTGGATAATAAGATTGCAGAAATTGTTCAGAATATTACGGATATAAATTCAACAATAGAAAAACAAAATCAAACTATTGAAGAACAAGCAAAAATAATAGAAGAACAAAATACAAGGCTTGCAGAGTTAGAAGAGCTGAAAGGGAAACAAACCAAAATTCTTGAATCTCAAGCCAAGGACATTGACAATTTAATAAAACGAATAGAGCAGCTTGAGGCAAAGTAGCGGGCTTCGCTCTCCCAGCAGTAGAATAATAAACCAAGGAGCGCAAACCTCCTCTCCTTA
>CALUQF010000111.1 GCA_944322835.1 Candidatus Gastranaerophilales bacterium
ATTTAGTGCGTCAAAGTTTCTAATTGTAGTAACGCCGTGCTTTTTAAATAGTTTTGCATGCAAATTAATCATATCTCTTGGCTGTGAATCAAGCCCTACAACATTTACTCCTCTTGCAAGAGATTGAAGATTAATATCAGGGCCTACAGCTTCTCTGATTTTATCCATAGTTTCAAAAGCATTTTCGTTACAATAGAATATCGGTGATTGAAATCTTGCTCCGCCAGCAGTCTCAAAATGTTTGATACCTGCATCAACTGCGGATTTAAGCGCCGGTAAAAAGTCCTCTACAAAAACCCTTGCGCCATAGACAGACTGAAATCCGTCTCTGAATGATGTGTCCATTACTTTAATAAGTTTTTTTGTCATTTTTATTCCTCTCTTTGTTTTTTAATTTAAAATATCACCGATTAAAATTTCCTGAAACTTACCGTCTGTAAGCTTTAGTTTTATTGCGCCGTTGTCACTTATATCTGTAATAATTCCGCAAATGTCTCTGTTCGGCTGTCTTATTATAACTTCTTTTTGCATAAAACCAAATCTTTTTAAATACTCTTCTTTTATAGAACTAAACCCTTCGGCTATAAAATTATCATACCCCAAACAAAACCTGCTTAAAAGCTTTTTTAAGAACTCTTGCGGTTCTATAAAATTTCCAGTCTCAATATTTAGCGAAGTTGCAGGCTGATTTATTCTATCAAGAGTCTCTTTTGTAGTATTAAGATTTATTCCAAAGCCCAAAACCAGCCCTTTGAGTCTATCACCTTCAATAACTCCTTCTGCTAAAATGCCTGAAATTTTTTTTGAATTAACTAAAATATCATTCGGCCATTTTATAACAGGTTTGACTCCGTATTCTTCAAAGAGTTTTGAAAGCTGTACACAAAGATACTGGGTAAGATTTGAGAATTTTTCTTCCATTTTGTGAGAAGGTTTGAGAACAATAGTTGCATAAATATTATCTTTTCCAGTATACTCCCAGCTTCTGTTTAATCTTCCCCTGCCGTTTGTCTGATTAAACGTATAAATAACGGTTTTATCCTCTAAACTTTTAATATTCTCTTTTGCAAATTTATTAGTCGAGTCAACTTGTTCTAAATAGAAGAATTTCATAAATAGATTATATAATAAATAAAGATTCTAAGAATGTATAGTAAATTAAAGTCTTCCCTACATAATAACTAAATTTTTAGCAAATTACTGACATCAATATGCAAAAAGTCAGCAATTTCGAGAATTTTACCTAACGAAAGATTTAAAACACCTGATTCTATTTTTGAAACATAACTCCAGCTAACATTCATCAATTCAGCAAAAGTTTCTTGTGTATAGCCTTGCTTAGCTCTTTCATTTTGAATATTTTTGCCTATAAGTTTATATAATTCTTTCTTTTGCATTTATTTATTCTATAAAATATTGACATATATGTGTATTCATATATGATTGAATATAAATAATACGCATATAGGAATATTGATATGCAGCAAAATTATAATCTTAATACTAAACTTAAAATTATTCGTAACATGTTATTATATCTAATAATAAGAAGCAAAAGCAGTGATAAAAATCTTACCTTATATGAAATTAGAAAATTTCTAATAGAAATGTATGAATTAATAGCCTAGTAAGGTAATTTGGCCTGCTTTAATTCAATACGTCACACTTCTCTTCATTTTTTCTTCTTTTGCAAAACTTATTCATCCATTATTTTCCACTGAAGTAAAATTAGTCAAAAAAGGTGATTTCTCAATTGTTGCTAATTGAGATATGTACCAAGGTCAGCCTGGTATCAGATATACATTTTAATTAGCAAAAAGTTTATACATTATAACCCCGGCGGAAACGCTTAAATTTAAAGATTCAACTTTGTCACTCATCTCGATTGTAACGTTTTGGGTGGCAAAGTTTTTTAACTCTTCACTTAAGCCGGAAGCTTCCGAGCCGAACATAATTAGGACTTTGTCCTGCGGAATATAATCTTTTAGCCAAATTGTATTGTTTGATTTTGGTAAAGTTGCAATACGCTCATAATTTTCAAAAACCGATAAATCATTCATCTCAAATACAGGAATTTTCCATAAATTTCCGACCGTAGAGCGGACACATTTGGGGTTATAGAGATCAACCGTATCACCATACAGAATCACGGCATCAATATTAAAGGCACAGGCTGATCTTAATATAGTACCCAGGTTCCCGGCATCTTTTATCCCTTCAAGCAAAATGACTTTTTTATATAAATGCGACCATTCTCTTTTGATTTTTTTTGCAACAGCAACAGCCTTGGGCGGAGTTTCTGTTGAAGAGATTTTCGACAAAACCGCTTCTGTTGTTTCTATCTTATTTTCAAAATCTTTGAAGAGGTCCTCTCCCTCTTCAACAAACAAGTGTACAATTTCTAAGCCGAAATTTACAGCTTCCTCAATACATTTTACCCCCTCAAGCAAAAAGAGGTCTTTTCTGTATTTTTTTTGTAAAAGCTTTGCAGTCTCTTTTACAAGCTCATTATTAACACTTGTTATCTTCATAAAATCTCAAATTCCTTAAGCCATTCTTTTTCCTGCTCGGAGAGCAAATTCATATCAATCAGCTTGCCTTCATACCCCATTTTTACAAAAGAGTTTATAATTCCATATTTCATATAGCAGGAATTTTCAAGCCTTATACCGAAATATTCGGGATTATATAGCCCGGGCTCTATTGTAAAAGTCATACCGTCACTAATTTCAGTATGCGCAATTTCAGACTGATTGAGAGCAGGCGGAGCTTCATGAACATTAATCCCTATTCCATGCCCGAGACCGTGAGAGAAAGTAAACCCTTCTATTTTGTTATCAAGTATAGAATGGGCAGTCATGTCTAAATCAAATCCGGCAACCTGCTCCCTCTCCTTACAGGAGAGGGTTGGGGTGAGGTGACAGTTATAAGCATTCAAAAACGCCTTTAATACTGTCGTATAAACCTCTCTTTGCAAACCTGACGGTTTCCCCTTCACAAAAACTCTTGTAATATCCGTAGCAAGCCCGCTTTCGTAATACGCACCACAATCTATCAAAACAAGCGAACCTTCCTTTAATATTACATCTTTTGAATTCTTAGAATAATGCGCAAGCGCCGAATTCTTATCAATTGCTACGATTGAATTAAAACTCAAAGATTTAGCACCGTATTTTATAAACTCTTCTCTAAGTTTTTTAGCAATATCATACTCTGATAAATTATCATTCTCTTCAATATACTTTCTTATTGCCTTAACAGCTTTATCAGTCTTTTCAAATGCATCTTTATAAGCCTCAATCTCTTCAGAGGATTTAACAGCCTTCATATATTTGATATCGGAACTCTTAGCGACAGGATTTCTAATTAAAGCGTAATCATAAGCATTAATAGAAGATTTATCAACAACAAGCTCCCCATCATATTCCTTCAAAAATTTATCGCATTCTTCCACGTTAGTAAAAAGAATCCGCTTATCCTTATCAATAAAAAGTTTTGCCCAAATCTTTGATGAACAGTCCTTTGAAAAATCTCTTAGACCCGTAAGATACGAAACCTCTTCAAGATTTGATATAAACATTGGTTTTTGGGGAATAAAATCTCGTTTAGGCATTGCCCGAACGTATTTACTGCTATCATGCGGTTCAGTAAAATTATTTATAGGATCTTTATCCAGAAGTTTAATTTTAAACCCCTCAAACCCTTCCAAGCGGCTTTGCGAAACCTTTTTTGAAACAATACCTAAAATCTTGTCCGGCTGAATTAATTTTCGTATCTCTTCGTCCTGTTTTTGGCCTAATTGGAGTTTAACAACCGTTACCCCTTCTTTAGCTTCCATATCAGCCTGTGTATGGTAGCGCCCGTCTACAAAAAGATAAATATTATTTTCGGTCATCAGCGCATCACCGGTTGAACCGGAAAAGCCTGTTAGAGTATATCTTGCATTTTCAGACAACGCAGGATACTCAACCAAATATTCATTGGTACAATTTACTAACAAATAATCAACACCGAGTTTTTTTAATAAATCATCCATATTTTTTAGTATAGCACACTATTACAAATTCGTTATACTCAGAGTATAGAAAAACTTTCTTTACTCTACGAATCTTCTGTTATTGCAGACTTATGACAGAGATATTGAATTATAAATAAACTTTTTGATAATTTAAGTGTTCTTGCTGCTTGAGCTATGGTAAACATCTTATTTTTAGCCATAACAACCTTTTTTTAGTAATAATAAAGATTTTTCATTGTTTTTAATATTTTACAAGGTTATAGCAGCTCTCAGTCAAGTGTTTTATTTTATGATTTTATGTTACAATCTGCATATTGGTTTTCTAGGGTTCCGCGGTTCTTGCCGGACTGGTCCGAGAGAAAACGCACGGATATTTTCTGTGAACACGGAAGGACAAAAGCCTGGGAGATAGTTATTATCTCTAAGGCTCTATTGTTATGAAAGGAGAAATTTATGGAATGGATTCATTTATTAATAGCCGGAATGTTTGAGATTAGCTGGGCTATTGGGTTAAAGTACTCACACGGATTTTCGCAGATTATTCCTTCAATAATAACTGTAGTATGTATGATACTTAGTTTTTATTTTTTGGCCTTAGCTTTAAAAAGTCTGCCGCTTGGAACTGCTTATGCTGTCTGGACCGGAATTGGGACAATGGGAACTGTTATACTTGGTATTATTTTGTTTAAAGAACCTGCAACCGCTTTAAGGCTCGGATGTATTCTACTTATTATATGCGGCATAAGCGGACTAAAACTTCTTTCTACATAAATTATATGCTTATACGCAGCTGTCTCCAAGATAATTTTGGGGAGTAAAAAATGCTAATCCAACATCTGTATAGGAATGTTAGTCCTACTTCTTAGCGTGCAGTCATACAGGGGGTATTAATAATGTTATTGTTGGGTTTCACCCAACCTACGTTCTTTTTAAAGAACCTGCAACAGCGTTGAGATTAGGATGCATTTTACTAATTTTAACAGGAATTACAGGACTCAAGATTATATCTTCATAATATCAGAGGCTGATTCTAAATCCTAGCTGGAGTGCAATACCGTTTCGGCCTCCATTTCTTATCATGCCTTCAACAAAGCCAGTCAATCTCTCTCCCCAGCGTTTTTGTACACCAACACCATATTCGACAAATGGTTTTACTGAAAGAGAGGGTATATAAACATCATTTGCCTGAAAACGTGAACTATCAAGAATATTCCAAACCATCGAAACTGATATATATGGCTGCAGGTAATTTTTAAAGTTTCCTATAATTTTGATTTGCGGCTCTATATGGATTGCATGAATAGGATCAGCATTAATACTTACATTATAGTCAGTTGTATAATTAAATGTATTTATAAAACTGTATGACATTAAAAAACTCGGCTGTAAAATAAGCTTCCTATCTAAAAGTTCAAAGTTGTATCCTGTTTTTTCTGCAATACCTGTATTGAACATTACAAAATCTTGATTTCCGAATCTGGTAGAAGCCTCAGCAGAATTTGCACCGGCATTAACTGTCCAGGCTGTAAAAAATCCGCGTTTATAAAATACAGCATCAATCCCTGCAAGCCCGCCATTATTATATATACCGTTCCCGTCAAAAGTCTGATGCGACCCATTATAAGATACATAGCCCCCATATAAATAATACCAGCCTTTTCTAAGCTTTATTAATTCACTTTCGCCTCCAAGTATAGTACCGTAACTCACATTTGAAACATTTGGCCCGCCTCTTAGCGGAACATTTTCAAATGTTGAATATGGTTTAAACCAGATTCCTCTATGTTCTTCTGGCATGGTTAAAGGTGAAAACGCAAACTGGCCTAAGCTGTTTGCAGACTTGTTTCTGGTATCAAAACCTGCAACAACTCCGGGAGGAGTTATCATAACCATATCAAGATTAGAAAAAACTCGTTTATATGTATCTATCTGGTTTAAATACCCTGCAAGCTGGGCTGAAACAGCAGGAACAAATACAGAGGAATTAAACCCGCCTCTTGCCAAATCAATATTTCCATTTGATGAATTATAGCTGGAATTATAATTATAAATAGGAGTTTCTATTGTTTGCGGAGTATAGCTTACATAATCTTTTAAAACTGAATTTGCAAAAGGAATCGATATATTATTCCCTGTAGGGGTTCCTATAAAATCTAAAGGTTCAAGGTTTAATGTACCATTACCGCTTACGGAATCAGCATTAATCCTATCCATAGTATTATTATTTAGATTAATATCGGCAAAAATATTTGAATTCCTGTTTAGCGTAAGGTTTCCGAAATTAATATTATTTATCTCGCCATTTCGCATATTAAAGTTTGTATTGTTATAAAAAGCCGTATTCTGAGCATTAAAATAAGAACTGTTTTTCAGAAGATTGATTGTGCCTTGCTCCAGATTAAAAGTACCTGTATACTCATTATTTATACCGCCCAGATTTAAAACACCGCTTCCAGTCTTAGTAATTACGCCTTCACCTGAAATCCCGCTTAAAACATTATTAACACCGTTTCCATCAAACTCAACAGTTCCTGATGCATAATTATGTATATCATTTAATTCTCCTTTATCGTAGTTATTTTGAAGGGTTGTATTTTCTATTATAAGTACACCGGAGTTTGCAATAGCGCCACCTTCAGAAAAATTTGAAGAAGAATTTACATAGTTATTTTCTAATTGAGAATCTTTAATTACAGCATG
>CALUQF010000112.1 GCA_944322835.1 Candidatus Gastranaerophilales bacterium
GATAAGAACCGTTAGACCTCTACAAGGCTTATTGGTAGCTTGAGAAACTACCACCCTGTGTTTTTATTATAAATTATATCTTTAATTTTTTCAATCCTATAGTTACAATATATTAATTCGATATTCTTTTATCGCAGAATCAAGCAAAAGAGATTCTTTAGAAGCAAAGGTATGAGATATAACTTTTTCAAAAAGTTCGTGCAACGTCCCACCATGCGCCCCATTTTTATAAGACATTTCTTAAACGTTTTTGTGTATTTATTGGGTTTACAGAGAAACAAATTTTATAAAAGCTTTTTCTTTTTTAATTGTTCATAAGCTTCATGCACTCTCATTAATATAGGGGAGGTTTTTAAAAATTTTTCAGGTTTGTGGCGAAAATCTATAAGTGACGCTCCTGTTTTTGCATAATTAATAAATTCGTCTAAATCTTTACCGCTCAAAATATAAAGTTTACTTTTTTTCGAGGTTGTACGTCTAATAAATGTCACAAAGTCTTTTTTAGTATCTTTTCTTAATTGTTCACGGAAGTGTTCTAAATGTACTTTCTTCCCTTTGATTTTTATAAATTTACCAAATGAAGGAGTAGAAGGTATATTGGTGATTTCCATAGGCTAACCTCCTACTAAGGATATGCAGTTTGAATCATTGAAAGACTGTAATGCCGGATTTATTTGAATTGCTATAGAATAATCTTTTCTAAAACCTTCGGTATCTCCGAGTTCTTTTCTGATTGCAGCTCTATAGTAATAAGCATCTGCATATTTTGAATTATTTTCAATTGCTTTATTTAAATCT
The DNA here is from genome assembly GCA_944322835.1 of Candidatus Gastranaerophilales bacterium. Classification (GTDB taxonomy): domain Bacteria; phylum Cyanobacteriota; class Vampirovibrionia; order Gastranaerophilales; family Gastranaerophilaceae; genus CAG-196. Next base: position 799 of record CALUQF010000112.1, read on the forward strand.
GCAATTGCTCCCTGAAGATCTCTAAGCACGCACTTTTGCAATCCTCTAATATAATAGCTTTCTGCAAGCTTGATATTTGTTGTCGGGCTTTTCTTGATTGCAGTTGTTGTAACTACAGGATTAACTGGCGCTTGAATTGTTGCGACTCCTGCACTGATTGTCGGAGAAGCAGATGCCAGCTTCTGCTCTGATACAGGAGCTGGCATTGACTTTTGCGTTATAACCTGCTGGGGTTTTTCCGGCTGCTGTGTTACAGTCGGCTGGGCTTTTTTCTGAACAGGTTGAGAAACCTGCTTAACTGCCGGTTCTAATTGTGGTTCAGGCTTGTTATACGCAATTGTATTTTGCTTTACAGGTTTTTCTTTTATTTCAAAAGATGCTGTTGGAACAGCTGCTATATAACTTTCATTTGATAAAAGCGGCTTAACATTTTTGATAAATGTTTGTTTTTCTGCTAATGCAATTGCCTGGTCTAAATCTATTGCCGCACCCTCATTATCAAAATATAATTTCTTTAAACGGCCTCTATTTGCATAAGCTATACTGTCATTCGGGTTTAAAGCAATCGCCTGAGAATAATCGCTTAGGGCGCCTACATTAAAATTCATTCTCTTTTTAACAACACCTCTGTTATTGTAAGCCTCGGCATCCTTGGGATTTAGTTCAATTGCAATATTATAATCCTCTAAGGCACCCTTATTATCATTTAACATATATTTAAGATTTGCTCTGTTATAATAAACATCGGAATATTTGCTATTAATCTCTAATGCTCTTGCATAATCTGCCATTGCTCCCTCAATGTCATTTAGAGCAACTTTTAAAACACCCCTGTTATTATATGCATAAGCAAAATTCGGGTTAATCTTAAGCGCAGTATTATAATCTGCCATAGAACCGTCTAAGTCATTTATAAGCTGCTTTATATAGCCTCTATTAAGATATAATTCCGGATTATTGGGATTGAGCTGAATAGCTTTGTCAAAATCTGTAATTGCACCTTGAATATCTTGTTTTAAAAAACGCATTGATGCTCTGTTGGAATATGCAAGCGAAGCATTTGGATTTTTTTCAATTTCCTGTGTATAGGATTCAATTGATTTTTCAATAGGAGTTTCCGCTAATACAACATTAACGGTTAAAATCGATAATATTAGGGCAAGTATTAAACTTGTTTTTTTCACGATACGTACTCCTTCATCAAGCTGGATTTGATAAAATTCTAACACATAAATAAACCATATCAAGGGGTAATTTAGGCAATAAATTGGTGGGGGATAAAAGAGACTATATCATTTTTGCTTAGAAGTCTTTGTTGCATTTCGTTTTATACCATATTAAAATGATTTATATGCCGATGTGGCTCAGGTGGTAGAGCAACTGATTCGTAATCAGTAGGTCGGGAGTTCGAGTCTCCCCATCGGCAATCTTTTTCTTTAGTGAAAAATATATTCAGGAGGATTGCATATGAAGGTTTTATTAGTAAATGGAAGTTCTCACAAAAATGGGTGTACTTATACTGCCTTAAGTGAATGTGCACATGTTTTAAATCAGGAAGGGCTTGATACTGATATTTTTCAACTTGGGAATCCTGAAATTAGAGATTGCTGCGGTTGTAATGCCTGCAAGACTACGGGAGAATGTGTATTTAATGATATTGTAAATGATTTTATTAATAAGGCAAAGGAGTTTGATGGATTTATTTTTGGAACACCCGTTTATTATGCGCATCCATCTGGACGCCTGCTTTCACTGCTTGACAGGGCTTTTTATGCAGGAGGATATGCTTTTCAATACAAACCCGGTGCTGCAATAGCTTCTGCAAGACGTTCCGGAACTACAGCTAGTTTTGATGTGTTGAATAAATATTTTACAATTGCTAACATGCCTATAGTTTCTTCTAATTACTGGAATAATATTCATGGAAAAATTGCGGAAGATGCGCGTGAAGATTTAGAGGGGCTTCAAACCATGAGAAATTTAGCAAGAAATATGGCCTGGATACTTAAATGTATCGAAATAGGGAAACGTTCCGGTATTGAAATTCCTAAGCAGGAAGAGCGTATTTACACAAATTTTATAAGGTAGATTTTATGAGAGATGAACTTTTAACGTTAATAGAAAAAAATAGCAGAATAGATTTAAGCGAGCTTGCAGTACTGCTTGGTGTGAGTGAGGCTGAGACTGTTGAGGAGCTTGCAAAATTAGAAAATGAGGGAATTATATGCGGGTATCATACTCTTATTAATTGGGATAAAACATCTATTGAAAAAGTCACTGCATTGATTGAAGTAAAAGTTACGCCGCAAAGAGGACAGGGATTTGACAGAATTGCAGAGCGGATTTATAACTATCCGGAAGTCAAATCTGTTTACTTAATCTCTGGAGGATATGACCTGTTGGTTACATTGGAAGAAAAAACTTTAAAAGAAATAGCAAGTTTTGTTTCAGATAAACTTTCGACTCTTGAAAGTGTATTGAGCACCGCAACGCATTTTATTCTGAAAAAATACAAGGATCACGGAACAATTTTTGATAAAAAGAAAATTGATGAAAGAGAGGTTATAAGTCCATGACAAAACCTCTTTCAAGAGCGGTAGAAGGATTGAAACCTTCTGGAATAAGAAAATTTTTTGATTTAGTAAGTGAAATGAAAGATGCGATTTCTCTCGGGGTCGGAGAGCCTGATTTTGATACTCCGTGGCATATCAGAGATGAGGGAATCTTTGCCTTAGAAAAAGGAAAAACTTTCTACACTTCTAATGCAGGTTTAAAAGAATTAAGAGAGGAAATTTGTAATTACTTAAACAGACGGCAAGGATTAAATTATAATCCCCAAAAAGAAGTTCTTGTAACTGTTGGCGGTTCGGAAGCGATTGATATCGGACTAAGAGCGCTCGTTAATCCTGGAGATGAGATTATAATTCCCCAGCCTTCGTATGTATCTTATGAGCCATGTGCAGTTTTAGCTGGTGCAAAACCCGTAATAATAAATCTTAAGGCCGAAAATGAATTCAGATTGACTCCAGAAGAGTTAAAAAATGCTGTTACGGATAAAACAAAAGTTTTAATCCTTCCATTCCCGAATAATCCGACCGGTGCAATTATGGAACGTAAAGACTTGGAGGGTATCGCAAAGATTATTATTGAAAATGATTTATACGTAATGTCTGATGAGATTTATGCAGAACTTACTTATTCCGGGGAACACGTATCAATTGCTTCGTTAGAAGGTATGAAAGAAAGAACGATTCTTATTAATGGTTTTTCTAAGGCATACGCTATGACGGGGTGGAGATTGGGTTATGCCTGTGCACCTGAAAATATAATTAAACAGATGACGAAAATTCATCAGTTTGCAATAATGTGCGCTCCGACAACAAGCCAATATGCAGCGGTAGCAGCACTTAAAAACGGGGATGAAGATGTTAAGGAAATGCGTCAAGCATATAACCGGCGAAGAAGATTTCTAATAAACTCATTTAAAGAAATGGGGCTTAAGTGCTTTGAACCATTTGGAGCCTTCTATGTTTTTCCTTGTATAAAAGAGTTCGGAATGACAAGTGAAGAATTTGCTACAAGATTTCTTGAAGAAGAAAAAGTTGCGGTTGTTCCGGGTAACGCATTTGGCGAAAGCGGAGAAGGGTTCGTTAGAATATCTTATGCTTATTCTCTTGAAAACCTAAAACTTGCTATAGACAGACTGAAAAAATTTGTAGAGAGGCTCCGCCGCAGCTAGTTTCTTTCAAGAATTACCAGCCTATCGATAATAGCCTGGGTAAATTGGGAGCATTTAGCCTTACCGCCTAAATCAGCAGTTTTTATATCTGCATTCAAAGTTTCAAAGAGAGCTATTTTTATTCTTCTAGCAGCCTCTTCTTCTCCGATATAATTAAGCATTTCAATTGCTGACATCAAAAGTGCAGTCGGATTAGCTTTGTCTTCCCCCGCAATATCAGGGGCAGAACCATGTACCGGCTCAAATACAGCATAATCAGAGCCTATATTTGCCCCCAGAGCAATCCCCAGCCCTCCAATAAGCCCCGCACAAAGATCCGAAACTATATCACCATAAAGGTTTGGAAGCAGAAGAACATCAAATTGATTAGGATTTTGAACCAACTGCATACAGCAATTATCTACCAAAATTTCTCTAAACTTGATTTGGGGATATAAAGAAGCTATTTTTCTTGCGCTATCTAAGAAGAGACCATCTGAAAGTTTACAGATATTAGCCTTTGTTACAACACAAACTTCTTTTCTGTTGTTATTAACAGCATAATCAAACGCAAATTTCGCAATCCTTTCAGACGCACCTCTTGTAATCCTTTTAATACTTTCTGCCGTATTTTCATCAATTTGGTGCTCAATTCCTGCATATAAATCTTCAGTATTTTCTCTTACTACAACAATATCAACTTTGTCATACCTTGTTTTAACATTCGGTAAGTTATAGCAAGGACGAAGGTTGGCATATAAATCCAGTTCTTTTCTCAGCTGAACATTAACAGAGCGGAACCCCTTGCCAACAGGAGTAGTAACTGGAGATTTTAATGCTACTTTATTCTTTTTAACTGATTCTATAACACGGCTTGGAAGCGGAGAGCCTTCCTGTTCAATTACACCTGCACCTGCTGTTTGGATATCCCAATCTATTGCAACTCCGGCAGCATTTATTATTTTTATAACTGCATCTGTTATTTCCGGTCCAATCCCATCACCTTTGATTAAAGTTATAGTTCTCATAAATCTCTCCTATTGTTTATATTACAAATTGTAAATTTATTATAGCAAGCTCTAAAGTTTTTTCAAAATATGCCGTTCGTTATATAAAGAAAATAAAAAGAAAAAACTTGCCAAAGTCCGAGGGGGAAAAAGAACCGGTTAAACACAGTATTGTCAGGTATTTCATACTATTTGATAAAATTTGTTATATAAGTCCTAAAATATTTTCTTCCTGGAGGTAGCGCAGTTTTATCTTGGTATAGTGCTCTTCTCCGTTTACAACCTCTTGGGTGTCTATGCATTCAAACTTAGAATTTCTTGGAAAAACAATTTCATCATTTTTGCCGACACCCTTTCGTGAAATTTTGGAACCTTTCGGGACTTCTATTTCATAAAGAATGCCTTTTTTTGAGGGCATATATACTTTTGCATACGAAATATCAGATGTTGCATACGCATATTCGCGCATATTGATTATGTCTCCAGGGTTTGTATGCAACCGCTTTTGATAGAGCTTATATTCACTAAAAAAATCTGGTTTTTCACTGATACAACGAAATACATTTAATGTTTCTGCGCTCGGTTTTAGTCTTTTAAACTCTGTATCTGAAATTTTTATCATATTGCGCGGAGTTAATCCGGTGTTAAAAAAAATACTATCCATGCTTTTCGGGTCTGAACCTGAAACAAAAAAATGATTTATTCCGTTTAATTCTTCGTGCAGGGAAACACTTGTTTTATTAAGAGGAGTCAAATGATTTTTGTCAGCACACTGCTTCCAATACTGCCTGCAGAAAAGATTTTCTTCTGTCTTTTTTGCCACTACAGAAGATTTTGAACGCTTTGAAAATGCTGTTTTTATAAAATTATAAATCCCTTTTATAGACATAATTATTCCCCTATATTATATAAGTATTTTTATTACAGAGAATTGCTTTTTTATGTTATAAATTGCATGATTTCAAGAAGTAATCGCAACACTAACGCCTAAAATGTACTAGGATAAAAACAGAAAGGAGTTAGTAAAAATGAAACAGTTGCAGCATCTAAGTTCGCGCGAACGGGACAAAATAACCATCCTGCAAGGCGAAGGCTTATCAATAAGAAAAATAGCAAAAGAATTAGGCAGAAGTCCGAGTAC
>CALUQF010000113.1 GCA_944322835.1 Candidatus Gastranaerophilales bacterium
ATAATCAGTTTAATTTCAGGACTAAGGGTTCAGGCAATACAGACAGTTCAGATAGAAAAAAACGCTGAGCTGGGTTTAAATGACTGTATAAAAATTGCGCTGAATAACAGTCCTGTCGTAAGAAGTTCCATTTTAAACCTTGATATAGCAAAATCCTCTGTCGGAGTCGCAAAATCGGCTTATTTCCCAAGTTTAACCCTGGGAGCAGGATATAGACAGAGCTTTGGAGAACGCAGCCATAACAGGGGGAGTTATCAGACAAGAACTCTGCCCAGTTTTGATGCTTCACTTTCACAGCTTTTATGGAATTTCGGAAAAACAAGCGCAAATATTAGAATGGAAAAATTTAACAAAATTGCAGCAGAATATGATTTTGATGAAACAGTCTTAACAACAATCTTTAATGTTAAGCTCCAGTATTACGGTGTTCTTGCGGCAAAATCTCTGGTAGAAGTGGCAAAATTAAATGTCCAGATTAATGAAAGAAACTATCAGAGAACATTGGCTTATTTTGAAGAAGGAATCCGCTCAAAAATCGACCTTGTAAATGCCGAAGTTAACCTTAGCGATTCAAAAATTTCTCTTGTTCAGGCAGAAAATACTTACAAAAATGCCATCGTAACTTTGAATAACGCGATGTATGTAGCATATGCTCCTGAATACAGCATCAAAAATACTGAAACGTTCAATTTGGCTAACCCGTATGTACCAATGAGCTTAACCAATATAGAAAATTATAAAAAGCTCCTTGAGCTTCCTGATGATGTTTCAAATGCAGTTTATGCAGTACAGGCAGAAAAGAGCGATGTATTAAAGGATTATTCATTTGAGAAATATCCATATACATTTGAAAAATCCGTCATTATTGCAAAGGAAAACCGCCCTGATTTAAAAGCACTAAATACTACCGTAAAAGCAATGAGACAGTATGTGCTTTTAACCAAACGCCAATACCTGCCTAATTTAACCGGTGGTGTCGGATATAGTTATGCAAACAACAGAGATTATGCAGATAACGGCATGAATGTTTCTTTAAATTTAAGCACAACTTTTAATATGATGCAGGTTAAAAATGAAGTTGATATTGCAAACTCACAGCTTAATCTTGCAAAAACAGAAGTTGATTTGTTAAACCAAAACCTTTATTTTGATATCCAGAGTGCTTATGTAGATATGATACAGCTGGAAAAACAAATCCCGCTTTTGGAGACAAAGGTAAGACAAACTTTAGAAAATCTTGAGCTTGCAGATGGAAGATATATGGTCGGTTTAGGTGATTATATCCAGCTTCAGGACGCAAGAGTTAATTACAATAATGCCCAGAGTTCTTATGTTCAGGCTGTTTATAATTATAACGTAGCACGAGCAACATTAGAGCGCGAAATCGCTCTTCCGCAGGAAGAAACGCTTACTGTCGAAGATGTTAAAGATTATCAGAAAGATTTAAAAAAACAAGAAAAAGAACAAACTAAAAACCTTAAGAAAACTAAAAAGAAGGATAACGTATGAAACTTCCAAAATTTGATAAGCTAAAAAATTTAGACAAAAAATATTTAATAGGAACTGTAGTTCTTTTGATTATACTAGGGTTTGTGATTTCTAACTTTGCTAAAAACCATGTAGAATATCAGACCGCAAAAATTAAGCGCCGAACTATCACACAGGTGGTTGAAGCATCAGGAACAATTAATCCTGTAAATACAGTATCTGTTGGTTCTACCGTATCTGGACTTATAAGCGCAATTTATGTTGACTTTAATTCCAAAGTAACAAAAGGCCAGCTTCTTGCTGAAATCGACCCGCGAACATTTCAGGCAACGGTAGACCAGAATCTTGCTTCAATGAACTCCGCCGAGGCGGATTTGGCAAATAGAGAAGCTACATTAGAGATGAGTGCAAAGACTTTAAGACGGTACAAGAACCTTTATGCAAGGAGTTTTATTCCAAAAGCAGACTTAGATCAAGCAGAAGCTGATTATAAATCCAATCTTGCTCAGGTAAACGCCGCAAAAGCCAGAATTTCACAAACGCGGGCGCAATATAATCAATCCCTTGTCAATCTGAATTATACCAAGATTACAGCACCTGTAAGCGGAATGATAATTTCGCGTGAAATAGACCTCGGGCAGCCTGTTGCTGCAAGCTTTCAGGCTCCTGAATTGTTCACAATCGCGCAGGATTTAGAGAAGATGCAAATTGAGGTTAATGTCTCCGAAGCCGATATAGGAGATGTAAAAGAAGGGCAGGACGTAACTTATACGCTTGACGGGTATCCAAACAGCGTATTTAACGGGAAAGTAACCCAGGTAAGAATTTCTCCGACAACCGTTTCTAACGTTGTAACATATTCTGTTATTGTAACAGTTGATAATAAAGACTTAAAACTAAAACCCGGCATGACAGCCAATGTTTCTATTATTACGGCAAAGAATGAGAATGTACTTTCTGTTCCAAATATAGCCCTTAAGTTTACTCCGCAATCTGACGGAAAAAAATATAAAACTCAAGGCTTATGGGTAAAAGACGGATTCAAGATTGCAAGAGTCGATATTACAACAGGCGCAAGCGATGATTCTTATACGGAAGTTAAAAGCGATAAGATTTATGAAGGCGAGCGTGTGCTTGTCGGAATAAAAAGCGGCAAAAATAATAAAAAACAACAAAACTTCCGCCCGCCAAGATTATAAAAAGTGATTAAGCAGATGCTTGAGTTGCTATATTTTGGATAGCAAGAGCAACTTTGGGATCAAGTTTCTTATCTGCCATTGCCTGCTGTGCTGTTAATTGAAGAAGTTGAGCCTGACCTTGAGGTGTCTTTTTCATATTTTCAACTTCTGCCTTTGTCCCGACATCTTCGCCGACAATTTTTCTGGTTAATTTTCCTGCAAGAGCAACGCCGATTGAACCGCAAACAAGACCTGCAACAGCTCCGATTGCTGTACCGACTCCCGGTGCAACAGCTGTTCCTAATGCAGCCCCAAGTTTTGCACCTGCCCAGGAGCCAACTGCTTCACCTGCCGTCCACCCGATTAATGAACCGAGACCTTTTGCTGTTGTCTGTCCGACCTGTGTCCAGCCTGTTGAACTATCTTTTGCAAATGCGGATTTAATCTTACTCCAGTCAAAGATGTATTCCATACCAAACATTAAGGCTCCGCCAACTCCGCCTTGACCTTTCAAGCTATGTTTAAATTGATCTTTCAAACCTAATACGGTTCCTTTTTCTGTAAGGTTTTTACTTACTGCCTGAGAAATTGCACCTGCATCATCTATTCTTTCTGCAACGGTTTTAGCCGGTTTACCGCCCATTGTAACCTTTAGTTTGTTCCAAGCTTGAGGAATATAACCTGTTTTAGCATTTGTTGCTACTCTGATTTTTTCTGTTGCTGTTGCGATAGCTTTTTTATCACCGCTTTTTAATGCTGCTTCCATTTCAGCTTTCAAGTCGCCATACAATTTTTTATCAACTTTATCAAACCTTAATTTGAATAAACCTAGTCTTGATTTAGCTCCGCCTTCAAGTTTGTGCATTCTTGCATAAGCATCTGTCATTAATTTATGGGTTTCCGGATTTCTCCAGAGTTCATACATTTTAGTTCCCTTTTTCCTTACATCAGCAAAAGTTTTTTCTACTTTTCCGATAGTTGAAAGAGAGTTCCAAGGGTGTGCAAAAAATCTCAAATTAGTCATCATACCGAATGCTGCACCGCCAATTGCAGCGCCGCCGATTGATTCAGAAGGACTTTGTCCTTTTATATAATAATCACCCAATGTATTCCAATCTTTAGCAGAACCAAATGTTTGAGCCGAAGCATTATTTGTTGCGGCAGGACTTGCTGAAGAGAATACACTTTGAGAATTTGGATTAGTACTATAAGCACCATACATATAAGGATTATAATAATTGCCATAGAATCCTGTATTTGCCCTATAACCGTTCATATAGCTAGGTGTATTAGCGTTCATTCCTGAAGCGCCTCCGTAGAGCATATATTCCATATTCGCAAGTGAACCTATTGATGATACCATAATCCTACCTATTTAATCTAACCTTATATATATAAAGTCATTTCCGCCTTAAAAATTGACTTTTTGTAAACAAATGTTACAATTTATTTATGGATTTAGTGGAAAAATTAAAAGACATCGGATTTAATACGTATGAAGCAAAAGTTTATATTGCTCTTTTGAAAAAATACCCGGCTACAGGATATGAAGTATCGAAATTAGCTAATATTCCGCAATCTAGGACTTATGATACTCTAAAAGTTCTTGAAGAAAAAAATATTGTAGTCTCTGCTAATACTAAACCTGTAACTTATACTCCGATTAAACCAAAGCTTTTGACATCAAGATATCAGAAGAAAATCAATTCTACAATAAATTATTTAGATAAACATTTGCCGGAGGTTAAAGATAACTATAATGAGCCAATTTTAACCATAACCGGCAAGCAAAATATTCAGGAGAAAATCCTTGAAGTTATACAGAATGCAAAACGTGAAATATATATGGAAGTATGGTCGCAGGATTACAAAGTCTTTGAGCAGGAACTTTTAAATGCGTATAACAGAAATGTTGAAATAAGAATTGTAGGTTATGATAATTTTAATACCCGCTTCGGGCTTGTGTTTGAACACGCCTTTGCAAAGGATATAGAACTTTCTTTAGGCGGAAGAATGATTATCATTGCGGCTGATGATTCAGAAGGGGTTATCGGAAAAATTTCGTCTCTAAAAAATGATGTATCAGACACAAATATTATCTGGACAAAAAATAAAAGCATCGTATTTATTATCAAAGAGTTTATTGTACACGATATGTATCTGATAGACGTAGAAGAGAACCTTGTCGAGCAGATGAAATATATATATGGTAAAGGTTTCAAACGCCTAAAGGATAAGGTTCTCGGTTCAAATGCTACATATATAATACATTAGATTTTACATAAACATTATTAATACTTTAAATTTTTATTTAAGCTTACCACGCTATTAAAATATTATACCGAGCAAGTTTTTTATTGTTTTTTTGAGCCGGATTATTGCGTAAATAATCTTTTATAATTTTTCTTGCTTTTATATAATCGTGGTTTTTTATATAAATATTTGCAAGATTTATTGCATAATCTATATTATCAGGCGCAAGCTGCCGCAAATATTTATATTCTCTAATAGCTTTTGATTTATCTGATTTAAGATAAATCTCTGCAAGTAAAAAATGAAGTTCTTCCGTATCGTTTATTTGCAATGCTTTTCCTGCATAATCCAGCGCCATATCTATATGATTAATATAATAATAAGAAACTGCGAGATTGTAATAAACAATATATCTAATATCATTTGTATCTGCAAGGGAAAGTGCTTTTTCAAGTGCCCGAATAGCTTGTGCATATTTTTTTTGGGCAACAAGCCCTTCTGCCAAATCTATATACCCGCCGGGAAGAGTTGGTGCTTGATGAATATAATGTTTTGCTTCACGGGTCTTGGAATCGCTAACTTCTTCTCTATCTCCCAGTACCAGGTAAGGCAGATATTCACTTGGTAAATCACCTTTATTGGTTATATCAGGTTTTATTTTGTATAAAAGAATTAGTGTGCTTATATCTGCAGGAGTAAGCTCTAAACGTGAATCATTTTTAATTGTTTCCTGATTTTTCGCCAAATACATTATATTATTACTATCATAACTATGCCCCATAAAACCTAAGGCGTGAAAAATTTCGTGGAGCGCCGTATTATAGATTTGATTTCTAGAGAACTTATTTCCTTCCGGATCTTGGATATAAAATTTAATCTCCATATTTTCTAATGTATTCAAATTAATCTTAGGAATTGTATATGCTACAACATATTTTCTTCCGTAATCTATATCCTCGGCTTTATTTGTTTGAAATTCAATTACAATATCAGCGTCTTTAGTGTTTACTTCACTAAACATTAAAGGAGTCCATTTTTCCCACATTTGAAAAGCATTTCTGATTTCTTCAGCGTACTCTGCCGGTGCTTTGTGAATATTACTAAATTTATAAGTTATAGGGAATCTACTCCAGCGGACTATTTTTTGATTATAAGGAGCTTGCTTAATATAATTAAGAGGATATTTTCTATGAATTTCCATTTTTAAATCGTTCAAAAAATACTTAGCTTTGAGAGAAGCTTCGTCAACAATATTCCCTTCCGCAATTCTTACAAGCTTTTCCTGAGAATTTAATGTTAGCGGAGAATTTATAATAGAATTTACATAAACCTCTCGTAAATCTGTATTATTATACCCAAGAGCAAAAGATTTTTCGTAAAATTTCTGTGCTTCGGCAACATTATTCTTGTTATAGTAATAACTTCCAATCTTTGTAAAAATTTCTCCGGCATTACACTTAAAGTATATTGCCATAATGAGTAAAAGAACTAAAACTATATAAAAGAATCTTTTAAATATTTTCATCTAAACAAGAATCCACTTGATTTATATTTTATCATTTATAATTCCTACACACAACTACTCCGTAAAAAATTTATTTTTTTCATCATTCTGAGGCTCGTGAGAGCCAAAGAATCTTGTTGGCTTGGTGCATTACAGCCCCCTCAAGTGGATG
>CALUQF010000114.1 GCA_944322835.1 Candidatus Gastranaerophilales bacterium
CTATGTAACCACTCTCCGTAAAATAGTTTGTAACCAGTACTTCATTATTTATTTTATCAGTTATTGTATAAGATAGCAATTCATTTTTTTTACTTATACTTTTAACGACAATTCTTAGGTTTTCATCTTTATACTCTATTACACGATTTAAAGCATCATAGCGAAAGTATTGTTTGGTAATCAGGCAGGAGTCTAAATATATTTTGCGACTTATTATTCTATCGATGCTGTCATAATCATATTTTATAATAGCTTCTTTACTGCCATTTTTTTTACGTATGCAGGTTATTTTACCACAGTTATCATATGTATAGTAAATTTCATAAGCCAAATTCCCATCTTGTTTGTAAACATATTTGGAGCTTACATAACCTCTCTCAAAAAATTCCTTGTGTGATAATTTTTTATTTTTATAATAATTGATAGCTGATATATAATCTCTATCGAAAAAGATTTGTTTGTATAGTTCATTATCAACAGAATATAAATTTACAGAAGCAATTCTGCCACGACTATCTCTGTTTATTTCAGTTCTCAATGCTAGGCTAATAAAATTACCGGCTTCTATAGTATCTTCTTCTGTTTTTTTGTACTGAATTAATTCTTGTGGAATTGATTTAAGGTAGTCCAATAGATACATCTCCTATAATGTTGTTATGCTCAATTCTCCTCGTATATATATAAAGTATATATAGGTGTGTTAATTTCAGTAAATTTTTAAATCTTTACAAAACTAAATATTTAATTTGTATCCTAAATATTTAATTTGTATCCGCCGCCATAGATTGTTTCTATATATTTTTTCCCATCGGAAATTTTATCAATTTTACTTCTTAAATGTCTGATATGAACTCTTATTGTTTCAACATTATCGTCCGGCTCATACCCCCAGATTTCTTTTAAGAGCCTTGCTCCTGATACCATGTTGCCGTGGTTTTGAAAAAGCAGGTTAAAGATATCAAATTCAATCGGAGTAAGTTTTTGGATTTTATCATTAATCTGAACGCTGTATGTCTCCGGAAGAAGAGTTATTTCCTTATAGGTTAACAGTTCACGAACAGCTGATGATTTCGGAATTTGTTTTGTTCTTTTTAAAAGTGCACGAACTCGAACAATCAGCTCATCAATTTCAAAAGGTTTTGTCAAATAATCATCTACACCGATATTGAAGCCGTTAACTTTATCATCTAACTGGGAAAGTGCCGTGAGCATTATAATAGGGGTTTCTGCAATTGGCGTATACTGCCGTATTCTTTGCGCTACGGTAAAACCGTCTACTTCCGGCATCATTACGTCTAAAACAATTAGAGCCGGCTCTTCTTGTTTAGCAAGCGCAAACCCCTCTATGCCGTTAAACGCCTGTACTACTTCATATCCCTGTAATTCAAGATTAATTTTAATAAGTTCATTAATGGCCTTATCATCATCAATCACTAGAATTTTAGTCATTTGCAAGAACTCCTTCCAACTCGGTTTCGTTAACTTCTTCCAAAAGCTTGTCCGGAATAGATTTCGGCGTATTTATACCGTAATCTTTAAGAGCTTCAACTTGAGAAAACAGACTTGGCTTATTTTTGTTGCCGCGTCTGAATCTGTTTATTGTTGTATTTAATTTTTTCCCGACATCTTCAAACCTTTTTTGAACATCAACCAGATCATCACAAAACTGCACAAATGTTTCATAGAGATTTGTTCCGGCGCTAACTATTTGTCCAACGCTTTCACATTGTTTCTGCTGGGCAAACAATTGGTCAACAAGCCTTATTGTTGCAAGAAGAGAGGCTGTTCCTACTATAATAATTTTCGATTTATACGCGCTGTTAATCAATTCAGCGTCCTCATACAAAAGGCTTAAAGAAGGTTCAATAGGGATATACATGAGAATAAAGTCCGGCTGCCATAAGTTTTCCGCACCTTGATAGTTTTTGCCGGCCAAATCAGTGATTCTTTTTTTTACTTCAGCTTTAAATTCTTTAAGTTTATCGGCATCTTCTATATAGTCAAGATAGCTTGTCAATGTAACTTTTGAGTCAATAATAACATGCCTTTCTCCCGGGAGATTTATAACGATATCAGGCCTTATTGTATGTTCCTCTCCATCTTTAAAACTTGAAGAGGTTGTTACAAACTGCCTGCTGTAATGAATACCTTCTTTCATACCGCAGGATTCTAAGACCGTATCAAGAAGATTTTCGCCGTATGCACCTTTTATATTCTGATTTTTTGTAAGCGCTTCGGTTAAATTTTTAGCTTCTTGAGCAATAAGTTTATTATTTTTTTCAAGGTTTAAAATCTGTTCAACAATTTTTGTTGTGTTTTCGACTCCCGCAAGATTAAATTTTTCAACCTTATTCTTAAACTCTCCCAGCTCTGTCTTTAATGGCAGAATCTTTTCTTCTAAAGCTTCTCTGTTTTGTTTTCTTAAATCTTCCTGCTCGTTTTTGATAGTTTCATTTGCAAGTTTTACAAAATCATTTTTAATAATTTCCTGCAAATTGCTGGCTGTCTCCATTTTTGTACGTAAAGATACAAGCTCATCTCTCATAGCAGTTTGTTTTTTTGTAAAAAACAGGTACAAAAACATTCCGCAAACAAGTGCTCCTAATATAAATGAAATAATCCCTGTTAATAAAAGCATGCTCATACCTCCCAAAAATTAAGCTTCTTTTATTATAAAAGAAGCTTAATAAAAAATCTATTGTCTATCTTGAAATTTTGCAAGCAGCCTTAATATCTCCAGATAAAGCCAAACAAGTGTTAGCATAAGTCCAAAAGCACCATACCATTCCATATCTTTCGGTAGCATCATTTGTGAGCCGCGTTCAATAAAATCAAAATCTATAATAAGATTAAGCGCAGCTATAACACAGATTACAGCACTAACAGCAATTCCTGCTGGAGAATAGGAATTTAGAAGTGGAACTTGCATATGGAAAAATCCGCCAATAAAGTTAATCAGATAAACTGCCGCTATAGAAAGTGTTGCAATAAAAATAACGCTTCTGAATTTGTCTGTGCATCTTATCATTTTTGTTCTGTATAAAATAAGCATCGAAAACAAAGCTGCAAATGTTCCGGCAACAGCCTGTGACACAATTCCAGGATATGAATTTTCAAAAGCGACAGATATTCCGCCTAAGAATAGACCTTCGCATACAGCGTATACCGGAATTAAAAGTTTTGTTCTGGTAAAACATATTATCATAGCCAAAATAAAACCAACAATAAGCCCTCCTCCAGTAAGCATAATTGCTAAATCAGTATATCCTAAAGTCATACAGGACCAGACAAAAGCAGCAGCTGCTACAAGTAATATTGCTAAGAAAGCAGTAACTTGTATAGTGCCATTAATTGTCATCGGCTGGCCTTCAAGAACTCTTTCCTGTTCTGTAAATTTTTCATTTAATATAGGATTTGCCATAAAACCTCCTTCTCTTTCCTTCTGTTATATTATAGCATATATTTTTTTAATAAAAATTTTTCTTAAGCTTTATTTTATTATTAACAAGAGGCGGTTTTTCAGGTAAGATATTTTTATGCTTAAAAGTTGTTACAAACGTTTTTTTACATACTTTAATAAGAATAAAAAGAGCTTTGTTATATATTCCTGTTCTTCATTTTTAGTTGGTATACTGGAGCTTAGCGGTGTTGCGCTTACTTATCCGTTTGTTTTAAAGCTTCTATCAGATAATAATCAGGGAAGCTTTTTGAATTCTCCAATTATAATAGGACTTGCAATCGTCTTATTATTTATAGCAAAAAACATTTTCATGATTTTTTACACTTATTTTCAGGCAAAATTAACCAAAGCAATTGAGGCAGAGGTTAACTTGAGCTTTGTTAAATATTTTTTGGCGGCACCTTATCAGGAAACAATGCATATTTCTTTTGCAGAAAAATCAAATATTTTAAATTGCCTAATCCCAAATTCGATTAATAATTTTGTACTGCGCCTGCTAAATTTGAGCGTTAACTTTTTTATATTCTGCCTGATTTCTCTATTTTTGGTTATCAAATTCCCGTTAGCAACCATAATAACAATAACATGCGCTATAGTTCTTATTTATACACAAAATCTGTTTTTTAAACCGCGCTTGAATAAAAATGCTAAAAAGATAACTGAATCGAGTTTCATTTATGCACAGAAAACAAACGAGGCTCTTTTAAATATTAAAGGGGTTAAAATTTCAAATAATGAAAAATTCTTTTTTGATAATTATAAATCCGCAATATCTAATTTTTACAAGAACTCTGTAGAAACTTTATTTTTAAACACCATTCCACCATACATAACAGAACCTTTTATAATAATTTTATTATTCATATTACTAGCAATTATCTCATGCCAGACCTATACTGAGCCGGAAAAACTTGTCGCCTCTTTTGCGGTTATTGTTTCTGCTATCTTCAGGCTTGCTCCGACAATATCAAGAATACAGGTTAATTTAAACGGTATTAATTCGGCCCTGCCTATTGTTGAGGACTTACTTAATACCTATGAAAAATTCAAAGTTTCGGAAATAAAAGAAATCACACAGAAAAAATTTATTCAGTTTAATAACTCTATAGAACTAAAAAACCTGTATTATTCATACGAACCTGATAAATGGGCACTTAAGGACATAAACGTAAAAATAAACAAGGGAGAATTTGTCGGGATTGCGGGACTCTCAGGAGCCGGTAAAACGACTCTTGCAGATATAATAACAGGGCTTTTGAAACCTGAAAAGGGAAATTTTCTGGTTGACGGTAAAGCAATAAACGGCCCTTTAAAAATCGGTTATATTCCGCAAGAATTTAACCTGATAGAAGGCTCTATTAAAAAGAATGTCATGTTTGGATCTTCTGTCGAAGATGATGAAAAAGTTATAGACGCGCTAAAAAAAGCACAGCTTTATGATTACATTATTGCAAACTATAAAGAAGGTATTAATGCCAATCCGTTTGTTGATTCAATAGGTTTTTCACAGGGACAAAAACAAAGGTTAGTTATTGCAAGGGCTCTATATTCAAATCCAGATATTCTTATAATGGACGAGGCAACATCTTCCTTGGATTTAAAAACAGAAGATGAGATTTGTAATGTTTTAAAGGACTTAAAAGGGCAAATGACTATTATTGCCATTGCGCACAGGCTATCTACAATAAAATACGCAGATAAAATTATATTCATGAAAAATGCCGCAATAGAAGATATTGCAGCATTTGATGAACTTTTGAATAAAAATCAAGATTTTAAAGAGCTTGTCAGAATAGCTTCTATTAAATAAGTCTGGCTTGTTCCATAAGCTTAGTAATCTTTTCTTTTAAAGCATAGTCTATAGGGCTTGAAGCATAACCATCAAGACGAGCTTGTTCTTCCCTCTGTTCCAAATTTTTTTCCAATAATGCCAATTTTCTCAATGCAATTGTCATAGTAACCTCCTTATCTACCTTATTGTTTTAATCTTACATATATATAAAGTCAATTTTTTCACAAAAATTGACTTTATGTAAAGATATGTTAAGGAATAATTTTACCATACAACTTTTTCTATTAATTCAATTTCGTATCCGTCCGGGTCAGTAATAAAGGCTATTTTAGAGCCTTTGCCATTCAAATCAAACGGAGGGTAAAGATATGAATATCCAAGTTTATTGATTTTTTCTGTAAATTCTTCTAAAGATTCAACAGAAAAAGCAAAATGTCCGAATCCAGAACCTAAATCATAACCGGCGGCCGGAGTCTCATCATTTACTGTTAATTCAATCTGGCAGGTGTTTTCTTCATCTGTTAAAAAATAAAGCCAGCAGTCCTCAAGCCTTTTTTTATGGTCAAATTGCATATTCAAAACTTCAGTATAAAATTTTAAAGATTTTTCAATATCCTTGACTCTTATCATTGTGTGTAAAAATTTCATAATCTCCTCCTTACTTTATTTAGTATATCATGATAGAATATGGTTATGAAATATACAATTGAACAAAAAGTTTATTATTCAGATACAGACTCCTTTGGGATTGTCTGGCATGGTTCATACTTGAGATGGCTTGAGATGGGAAGAGTTGAGTTGTGCGAATCAATGGGTCTTAATATGCTTGATTTGGAAAAGCAGGATATTGTTCTTCCTGTAACTAACATGAATATCCGATATAAAGCTTCCGGTAAGCTTAATGATATTGTTGTAATTGAAACAGGCATAAAGAAATTAACCCCTGTAACAATAGTATTTGAGCAGACAATTAGAAACAAAGAGAGCGGCAAACTGTTTTTGCAGGCGGAATTTGAAGTAGTTGCAGTTCATAATGACGGTTCGCTCCACAGAAGAATGCCCGAAGTTATCAAGAGCGCATTTAATAAAAGTGATTGCTTAGTTTAGATTAAGCACAGATAAAGGTTAAATAAAGAATCTGCCCGGAATCATGTAGAATATTAAAAACGATTCTGGGCAGTTTTATTTATTTTCCTAACATCCAATTGAACCCGAGCTGGAAGCCCACACCGGTTCGGCCTACATTTCTGAATACTGTCTGGAAGTAACCGGAGAATCTATCAGTGAATCGTTTTGTAAACCC
>CALUQF010000115.1 GCA_944322835.1 Candidatus Gastranaerophilales bacterium
AAATGGAAAGATATAAATTTGAAAACTTTATCTTCAATATTCCCCTAACGGGGCTGCCCCCTCACCAAGAATTTCTAATACTCAACTGGCGTTTCGTATTGAAATTCTATCCTCTCCTGTAAGGAGAGGTGGTTTGCACTCTTTGCTTTTAATTATTTATCTTTACTGTATAATAATTAATACCGGAGGTTAAAAAGAATATGTTAGTCGTTATGAATAGCCACGCTACGGAAAAAGACATTAAGCGTGTAGAAATGTTTATTGAATCAAAAGGTTTTGAAGCAAGAGTATCCCACGGCGAGGCAAGAACAGTTGTTCATGCTATCGGAGTTAAACAGGAAGTTGACCAGAGGGATTTTGAGCTATTACACGGTGTTGATGAAGTAATTCGACTGACAACAAATTATAAACTTGCTGCACGTGCCTGTCAGGGAAAAGACACAATTGTAGAAGTTAATGGAGTAAAATTCGGCGACAAATATACAGGCCTTATTGCCGGCCCTTGTACAATTGAATCTTACGACCAGATGGACGAAACAGCACAGGAGCTTGAAGAATCTAATGTAAAGATTATAAGAGGCGGTGCTTTTAAGCCGAGAACAAGCCCTTATGCTTTTCAGGGTTTAGGCGAAGAAGGTTTGAAGATTATAAGAAGCGTTGCTGATAATCACGGAATGGCCGTAACTTCAGAGATTATGGAAGTTGCACAGCTTGAATTGTTTGAAAAATATGTTGATATACTGCAAGTCGGCGCAAGAAATATGCAGAACTTTAACCTCTTAAAAGAATTGGGCCACGCTCATAAACCCGTTATTTTAAAACGCGGGCTTTCATCAACTTATGAAGAATGGCTTATGTCTGCAGAATATATCATGGCTGGCGGTAATAATCAGGTAATACTTTGTGAGCGCGGAATCAGAACATTTGAAAAATATACAAGAAACACGCTTGATTTGACTGCAATTCCTGTTATAAAAAAATTAAGCCACCTTCCTATTATAGTAGACCCTTCTCATGCGACAGGCCTGAGAGATAAAGTTGAACCTATGTCTCGTGCTGCAGTTGCTGCAGGCTGCGACGGTTTGATTATAGAAGTACACCATGATCCCGACAGAGCTGTTTGCGACGGCGCGCAGTCACTATATCCGTGGCAGTATGATTTATTATACAAGCAGATTAAACAAATTGCACCGATTGTTGGAAAAGAGATTGTTTAAAAGCTTATAGAGCTGACATTGCCGGCATTACTGCTTATAATAATATTGAGCGGATTTTTTGTTATTGATGTATGTAAAAAAATTAAACTCCCCCGTAAAATTAACAGAGGAGTTGTTAATTATTCTTCTGTAAACGGAATAGTAATTATATACTTATTTCCTTGTTTCACTTTTGTTATTTTATCTGCTTCTAAATTTTCATCAAGATAAAATGACTGGGAAAAATTCATAATCTGTTCACCCTTTTTGCCATTTTTTTCCACCCTGCCCGATACCGTTACCATATTGTCTTCAAGTTTTACATTGACATTATTTTCGTTATTGTCTAAAGGTTTTAAGTCAACAATAATTTTATACTCGTCTTCTTCTTTAACAAGATTAACAAGCATTGGGGCAACAGCCGGATCAAAAGGATTCTGTTGCAGCATTTTATCTTCAAACTTATGCATTCTGCGCTCCTGATGCTGCATCATACGCTCCATTTTGCGTATTTGATACCCAGGATCCGTCATTCGGTTTATTGTTGTATCAACTACAAAATAAAATGCCAAATAAGCACCGATAAATGTTGCAAGAACAATTCCTAAAAACCTCCAAACAGGATGATGATTTCTTTCGTCTTCTAACATATAAAACTCTCCTTTCTGCTCAAAAAATGAACTTACTTAGTTTTATTTACCCTATTATACTCTTGAAAACAATTATGCAACAGGGGAATTTTTATTAAAAAGAATTGCTCAAGCGGGTAGTTAAAATACCATTTTTGTAGTAATATTAAATAATTAAAAGAGGTGTTTATGAAAAAATCATTAGTGAAATATCCGTTTTTAACAAGAGAAGTTGAAATTTATGAGCAGGATAACGGGCATAAAATAGTACTTGCGCACAAAGAGGGCGGTATGGTCAGCGTGTCTTCCTGGGTAAAAACTGGTTCTATAAATGAAAATGACTGCAATAACGGGATTTCGCATTTTTTAGAACACCTTATGTTCAAGGGAACGCACAAACATAAGGCCGGTGAATTTGATAAAATTCTTGAGGCAAAAGGTGCAATTGTTAATGCTGCAACCTGGAAAGATTATACTTTTTATTATGTAACCCTTCCTAAAGGTGAAAATAATGAGAATTTCTACACAGCAATAGATTTACACGGGGATATGATGAGCGATCCGGTAATCCCTGATTATGAAATGGGTGCTCCATTTGATGTGAATGATAAGACAGTTTCTGACAAACGCGAAAGACATGTTGTTATTGAAGAAATTCGCATGAGAAAAGACCAGCCGTGGACTAAAGTTTACAATGCAGTTAATGATGCAATGTACACTTCTCATCCATATAAACGCGATGTAATCGGAACTCCCGAAATTATCTCTCAAGTCAGTCAACAAGAGGTCATGAATTATTACAAAACATTCTATTCACCTAAGAATGTTACTACAATAATAGTCGGTGATTTTGATTCCGAAGATGTTCTTAAGCGTGTAATTAAGGCCTTCAATTGGGGCGAAAGACCACAAGCGCCTGAGAGGAATATAACTCCGGATAAACCGGTTGAAAAAACTGTATTTGTTGAAAATGAAGCTAATATTAATTCATCATTTATGATGTTTGGATTTTTAGGCGCATTAGCACGGGACTTAAAAAATAGTATTGCTCTTGAAATGCTTGCTGTTATTTTAGGAGAAGGCACGAGTTCAAGATTATACATTAATCTTATCGAAAATCAAAAAGAACATATTTTTAATATGATAGATGCTGAATGCTATCAGTTTAGAGACGGAAGCAACTTCTTTGTACAGGCGAACTTCAATCCTGAATATAAAGAAAGGGCTGTTGAACTTGTAAAAACTGAAATTGCAAAGCTTCAGGAAGGAATAACGCAAAGAGAGCTTAACAAAGCTAAGAAAAAACTTAAATCCCGTTTTGCGTGTGATGTTGAAACTGTATCTGATATAGGAGAAACTATCGGGTATTATATGACTGTTTGTGATGATTTATCAATAGCAGAAGAGTATATGCCTATTTGTGAATCAATGACAGAAGAGGATTTGAAAAAGGCTGCCCAAAAGTATCTTGATTTAAATCATGCGGCTGTTTCTGTTTTGAGTCCTGTCCTAAAATATAGAGGAGAGTAGTAATGTTTGAAGCGATGTTTGAATCTTTTTGGTATCAAGCCTTTATGCTTGTTTTTGCAGGTTTGGCTTTACTTTTAATACCGCTTGTATTCTTTTTCGGTATAAAAAATAAAAGTAAAAATAAAGTATTGAGTTATTTCTGGACTATTGTACTGGTATTTTTATTGTTTGTTGTATATGAGTCCATACCTTATTATTACACATTGAAAGCAATGACGGCTTCTGATAAAACAGAGATGGCTGAAAATTATAATAAAGCAATAACTTTTGCAATTTTCCCCGAACACAAGGGCGTTTTGTATTTGAATATGTCAGAAAGCTATGCGGCAATGGGTTGCGGAAGAGAAGCCATAGAAAGTTATGAAAAAGCTTATACATATCATAAAACGTATGACAAATCGCATGACATTATAGCGGGTCTCCTTTATATAGCGGATGAGAATTATACAAGGGCAATTGAAATATATGAGAAATATGAGGAATATGAAATGATTGCTTATATTTATACACTCGTGGGGGATTATAATAAAGCATTAAAATATGCAGATAAACAAATTCAAATTAAACCAAATTTAGCTGCGTATGAAAGTAGAGCTATCGCGTATAGATATCTTGGCAAAAAAAGCTTGGCAGATATAGATTATATAAAGGCTTTGGATTTCTGTAAAAATGACAGCTGTAAAACGGCTTTAAGAAAACGTTATAACGAATATAGAACATATACAATAAAACAACATGACTTGGCTCGAAAAAATTATCATTTTGAATAAAAAAAGCCGGAGACTTAAAGAAGTCTCCGGCTTTTTTATTAATATTAGTTAACAGTAAGTTTTTTAATATTACCCTTTTCGGCAGAAACCTTAGGAGCTGTAATTGATAAGATACCGTGTTCAAGTTTTGCAGTAGTCTTTTCAATATCGATTTCCTGAGGGAAATATACTGTTCTTGAAAATTCGCCATATCTGAATTCGGATTTTCTGTAACCCTTAGTATCTTCTTTTTGCTCTTCTTCTTTCTTAGCATTAATAGTGATATGATTTTTATCAATATCAATATCCAAGTCTTCTTTCTTAACACCTGGAAGCTCTGCTCTTACACTGTATTCTTTTTCTTTTTCATGGAGCTCTACCGGCATGGCAAGTTTATCAAGCTCTTCTGCTTCATTATAAATATATTCTGGGAAAAAGCTGTCAAAATTTCTGTTTAAAATAGAACTAATTTCATCATTTACTGATTTAATAAATCCGTCTGGTGATTTTTTAATTAAGAATTTCATGATGTTCTCCTTTCATATTTATGTATAACCTATTTCTTTCAACACTTATATTATTACTCGCTTTATAGAGGAACGCCGATTTCTTAACCAAAAATTAACAAAGTTTCAAATCAGCTTTGTGATAATAAAATTTTATTTCTAAAAATTATCATGGACAGTAGTATGCAAGGGACGAGATGCCAGCTATGCCTAGCGCACAGCCTACCCTCTCTATGGGGGAGGGTAGAATTTCAAGTTGAGCATAAGCTTAGTAGGTTGGGTGAAACCCAACAAATAAATTGATTGCATTATTTTTATTATTATGGAATATATTATAAATTACAATGTACTGTTTTATTAATCAATATAGAATTATGAGTAAATCATAATAAATTGTTGGGTTTCACCCAACCTACTAATCTACTGTCCAAGATAAATTATAAACAAACTCCGCGGACTGTCATATATCTGAAATTGCGGAATATTACAAGATGTCTAGACATAAAAAAGACCCCTCACCCGAATTTCTAAGTTTCGCCTTAGGGCTCAACTTGAAATTCTTCCCTCTCCCGCAAGGGGCGAGGGGACTGAAGTGTCCCCCAAAAAGCTTAGTAGGTTGGGTGAAACCCAACAATAACTACTTTATACTCAACGGACTCCCCCCAACATTTATCATGAACAGTTCTCGATTTTTCTTATAATTCTTGCTGGGTTCCCTGCCGCTATTGCATTTGCGGGAATGCTTTTTGTAACAACGCTCCCTGCTCCTATTATCGCGCCATCTCCGATTTCAACCCCGGGAAGGATTGTTGAATCTGAACCAATCCAAACATTTTTCCCGATTTTTACAGGTTTGGGCGTAATACTTGCGCGGTTATTAGGATTATAATCGTGATTAAGCGTTGCAATAGTTACATTATGTCCGACTAATGTCCCGTCACCGATTGTTATTCCTCCCTGATCCTGAAAGCGGCAGCAGGCATTTATAAAAACATTTTTACCAAGCTTAATATTCACTCCACATTCTGTATAAAACGGGGGAAAAATACGAAAACTTTTATCAACTTCGCGCTGGGTAAGTTTGGTAAATATCTCAATAATTTCTTCGGGCGTATGGTATTTATTATTTAATTCAACCGTAATTTTGAGAGCCTCCTGCGCCAGTTTATGAAACATATCATATAGTTTGGCACCTGCCTCTACATATGTTTTCTGTGCCATTAAATCGCGGAATTCTTCTATATTCATAAAATAACCTTTCTTCTTTTATTATTTATTATGGATTGAAAAATAGCAAATACTTATAGTCTATATCTAAATATGCTTATAAAGTATTAGTTAATAAAATTTTCTTTATCCAACAGACTACATTAAAATTAAACATTTATTATTTGTTTAATCCCCCGACTGGACTCTCTTTTTTGGCAATGTTTTAATTGACAAAAAATTCCATAATTTAGGAGTTCAGGGGGTAAATGTAAACTCGTTAAAAGTTACATTCCATTCTGAAAAGCCCAAGGGGGGGGTAAATGTAAACTCGTCAAAAGTTACATTCCATTCTGAAAAGCCCAAGGGGGGGGTAAATATAAACTCGTCAAAAGTTACACTTCCCTCTGAAAAGCCAAAAAGGGGGTAAATATATACTCGCTAGAATATACACTCCCCTCTGAAAATCCAAAAAGGGGCTAAATGTAAACCCTTATAAATTAAATACGCAAAACGTAAGCTCTCTAAACTTGAAAAAGTGAGGAGAAATATAAACAGACGTCGAACGTAAAAATTCTACCTAGTTCAAAAGGAGGTTAAAATGACGATTAGAAAACTTACTGTGGCAGCTGCAATTGCCGTT
>CALUQF010000116.1 GCA_944322835.1 Candidatus Gastranaerophilales bacterium
AGGAGGTTTTTATGAAGGAAGAGTTTACTACAAATCAGAGACGCTGGTATGATAAAGATCCGGTTTTATCTTCGGCCATGAAAACATTAGAAGAATCTGATGATGAAACACAAATCAAGGTTGCATTGAATCTTATTAAGATTATTACTGAGCACCATCTTTCTAATACAGAGTATGAATCTGTGGAAGATATTGTATCGGCAGCAGAAGATGTTCTTGATGATTCAAAACATGGAAGATGGTATGATTTAGACGGTACATTAAGAACTGCTATAAGTTTACTCCAAAATTGCCCGGACTCTACAAGAGGAGTTATAGCAAAAGAAATGGCTAAAAATGTTATTGATATAATCAAAAAAGAAGATCAAGATGATGTTGATGATGTTGAGATAGAAATTCCAGAAGAGTAACAAATTTTATTTTTAGCGGTTTTACATTTGAAAAAGGAGATTTTATGATAAGAATAAGACCGCAAATTCTGCCAAAATCTGCAAAACTTCCAAAACAAAATCTTGCAGCACCGAGAATCAAGTCCATAGTAGATATTTCAGACGAAGAAAATGGTTATTTTAAGGTCGGTGACAGAATTATTAAGACAATATTCCCCAGATAAGTTAATCTAAATCAATCGGGCTTCTCTGGATTAGTTCTATAGCTTCGCGGGCAGTAAAGACTAAATCTTCCGGAATATTTGATATTGTGCAGAACTGTCTTAATACATCAATTACACGTTTGAAGCATCTTACAATATCGCCCTCTCCCATATCAACCTGATCGATTATATCATCCCACTCCGTTCCTGTTGCCCACATTTCAATGAGCGGAGAGTAGAAGGCATTTATATACATCGGATCTTCAACATCATACTTTTTCTGCTTTTTATCCAAATCACGTTTTATATCTTTAATTTTATTCAGCCGTTTTCTTACATTTGGCGAAAGCGGAAGATGCGAGAATAAATCAGCTCTCATATCTTCTGTTGTAATAGCACAAACGACACTTGCAAGTTCTGGCGGGGTAAGCCCTTCTAGGACACCAGAAAATATTATTTGCGCTAGGAAGAGTTCGTTTTCTGAACGAATTTGGGAAATGGTAACTCCTCTCTCTGTCGGGTAATCATCTTTTATGTACCCGTAATCAATCAATACGGCCCTGTGTGACAGAAATTTGTTCCAGAAAATATCTTTTTGCTTTTCAATTTCTTTATTTAATTCTTTTTGTTTAGCTTCATAACGCGAAAGTACGTCCAGTATTTTCATATGCTTTTTAAATAGTTTGCAGGTATCACATTCATACGAATGCATCTTATGAAGCATCTGTTTTGTCTGCCGTCCAAATTCCTGCGCTTCATCTGACAAAGGTCGGTTTTTCTTCTTTTCCTGCTTTTGTATTGTTTTAAAAACACGCCTGTTTTGAACGTAAATTTCTCTAATTTTATTATACTCAAGCAAGTCTTCATTAGTTTTTTTACAGTAGCAGACAAAAGAATTACATTCATTTATTTTTTCATTGTACTGGTCGTGCAAAAGCAAAAGCGGCTCTATTCTTGAGTTAGAAGAATAATATCCAAAACTTTTCAGGACAAGCTCTTTTGCCTCCTCCAGCGTAAATCTTTGAAGCAGGTTTAAAACCATGGAGTAACTCGGAGAGAACTTGCTCTCAAGCGGATTCGCATCACTTAGGACAAGCTCTGCAACCTCTTCCGGCGTCTGGAATGGTGAACCTACTATTACGACATATCCGATTTCGTCCATACCGCGTCTTCCGGCACGACCGGACATCTGTAAAAATTCACTTGCGGTAAGAGTTCTATGCCCGCTGTCTGTACGTTTGCTTATTGAACTTATAACTGTTGAGCGGGCAGGCATATTAATTCCGGCGGCTAAAGTTTCTGTTGCAAAAACGACCTTTATCAAACCTTTTTGGAAAAGCTTTTCTACAAGTACTTTCCACCCGGGAAGTAAGCCGGCATGGTGAGATGCTACACCAAGAAGCAGATATTCTATATGCTTGTTTTTATATAAATAAGGATTTTCAGCTATATAATCATCTATAATCTGCCTGATTTCTTCCTGCTCTTTAGGAGTTACAAGACATAATGAAGCGCAGTTTTCCATCTGTTCATCGCATTTTTTTCTTGAAAACGTGAAATATATTGCAGGGAGCATGTCTTTTTCCTGCAGGTTTCTGACCACATCTTTCACCGTATTACGCTTTTGAACGGCTTTGCCGCGCCTAAAGACTTTCTTTTCCGGCTTAATTTTTTTATTCAAAGTTCCGTTTGGCGTAAGGAGCGGAAGCAGGGTGTTCGGCTGGGATGAGTCAAAATAATAGAATCTCAAGGGCACAGGCCTAAAATCTGTATTAATAAGCTCTGTTTTTGAGTGAACTGTATTAATCCACTCCGTAAGTTTATCCGCATTTGCAACTGTTGCAGAAAGAGCAACGATTTGAACATTTGTCGGGCAGTAGATTATACTCTCTTCCCAAACAGTTCCTCTCTGCTCATCGTTCATATAGTGAACTTCATCTAAAATAACATATTTAACATCTTTGAGGTTATCTGTTACAGAACCGAAATTTGTACCGTATAACATATTCCTAAAAACTTCTGTTGTCATAACAACAATCTGTCCACCTCTATTTATAGAGGTGTCGCCCGTTAGAAGTCCTACTTTGTCTGAACCGTATTTTTCCGAAAAATCATTATATTTTTGGTTGGACAGAGCTTTTAATGGTGTTGTATAAAAAACCTTTTTCCCCTCCTGAAGGGCGCAGTGGATTGCAT
The DNA here is from genome assembly GCA_944322835.1 of Candidatus Gastranaerophilales bacterium. Taxonomy (GTDB): domain Bacteria; phylum Cyanobacteriota; class Vampirovibrionia; order Gastranaerophilales; family Gastranaerophilaceae; genus CAG-196. Next base: position 2,789 of record CALUQF010000116.1, read on the forward strand.
GTTGTGCAATTACGGTTTTACCTGCACCTGTCGGAGCGCATACGACAACACTTTTCCCTTCTGAGATACACTTACACGCATCTTTTTGAAAATCGTCTAACTCAAAGGGAAATTCGTACATACTAACCTCATTTAACTATTCTTTTTTTATTATAACATAAAAGCAAGGACTAAAAGTCCTTGCTTTTCAGGGTAAATATACCCCCTCAATATTATAACAAGTTCAATGCTATACTTGGGGTTTGGTTTGCTGTTGCAAGCAATGTTGCAGAAGCCTGCTGCAGAATTTGAGCCTTGATATAATTTGAAGATTCTTCTGCTACATCTGCATCTCTTAATGTTGATAAAGAAGATGTAATGTTTTCAGATTGAACTTCAATAGATTCAATAGCTGATTCAATTCTGTTTTGAGCAGAACCTAATGTAGTAGTACGAGCAGAAATTTCATTGATTACTTTATCAATTTCATCAAGCATAGCAGCTTGGTTACCGGTAATTTTTGTTCCATCATAACCTGAACATGCTTTTGCAATACCTTCTAATGAATTGTCACCGCCAGGTACTGTAGCATAAGTTTGGAATAATGATTCTACATCACCTTCTTTAAATAATGATTCATCTAAATCAATCTGGCTTGATGCATCACTGTATAAACCTACTTGAAGAGCAATAGTTCCCATTGAACCGTCCATCATGTTTAAACCGTTGAATTCGCAGTTTGCAGCAATACGGTCAATTTCTTCAAGTCTTGCTGTGATTTCTGATTGAATTGCTTTCAATGAATCAGAACCGTAAGTTCCGTTTGCAGCTTGTTCCGTCAAGTCTCTAACACGTTGCAAGTGAGATGATACTAATGCGTAAGTGTCTTCCAATGTTGTCAACATGTCAGCACCTGTTGCTGCGTTGTCTGCTGCTACGTCCAATGAACCTAACTGAGTTTCCCAGTTTGTTGCAATTGAATAACCTGCTGCGTTGTCTGCTGCATGGTTAATCTTGTAACCGGTGGTCATTCTTTCAATTGCATCATTCAATGAATTGGTTGCTTTGTTCAGGTTTGACTGAACGATGAGTGAGGAAATGTTTGTGTTAATTGTTAGTGCCATTTTTTTACTCCTTTCTGGCGATCACATCCTACGAATGCGTCCTTGCATTTGTCTTATATTTTTTTAATTCCACACTCTCAAAATTAGTAACGCTTTTTGGAAAAAAGTTTTACAAATCTTTACAATTGAGGCCTGAAATTATTGTTAGTGCTATAATTTTGAATTGAGCACAGGAGTCGTTATGGGAAAGATAGTTATTGATAATAATCGCTGTAAGTCATGTTACATTTGCACCACTGCCTGTCCAAAAGGGCTTATCAAAAAGAGTGATAAGACAAATAGGCTCGGAGATTATATGGTAGAGTTTGTGGATACGAAGAATGAATGTATCGGGTGCGCAATGTGTGCGAAAAGATGCCCGGATTTGGCGATTGAGGTATATAAACCGTGAGTCGTGATTCGTGAATTGTGACTCGAAATATAAACAAAGTATGATATATAAATTTTTATAACCACTAATCACGATTCACGAACTAGAATCAATTGAATCACCCTTCATACAAAGGAGAAACAATGACAGAGAATAATGAAAAAGTTTTAATAAAAGGGAATTATGCAATAGCACAGGCTGCTGTTAATGCAGGGTGCCAATGTTATTTTGGGTATCCGATAACCCCGCAGACAGAAATCGGAGAATATTTGAGCGGGAAAATGCAAGAGCTTGGGCGCGGATATGTTTGCGCAGAAAGCGAACTTGGTGCTATTAATATGGTTATGGGAGCTGTGGCAACTGGAGTTAAGGCAATGACTTCATCATCTTCCTGCGCGATATCATTGATGCAGGAAGCCTTATCTTACGCTGCTTCAGATGAGCTGCCGGTGGTTGTTGTTAATGTTATGAGAACCGGGCCCGGCTTAGGATATATTTACCCGGCTCAAGGGGACTATAATCAGGCTGTTTATGGAGGCGGAAACGGAGATTATAACTTGATTGTACTTGCTCCATCTACTGTTCAGGAATGCGTAGATTTAACTTATAGAGCTTTTTACCTTGCACAAAAATACAGAAACCCTGTTATGTTACTTGCAGACGGGCTTTTAGGACAAATGATGGAGCCGGCAAGTTTTGGGGAATATCCTTATCCGGAAGTTGATGTATCTTCCTGGGCCCTAACAGGCGCTAAAGGAAGAGAGGCTAGAAAAATTTATTCTGTAGCAACTGATGAGAAGAAACAGATTCAGCATATATGTGATTTGCATAGAAAATTCGAAGTTATTGCCGAAAATGAAACAACTTATGAAGAATTTGAAACAGATGACGCTGATATTATTCTCGTTGCATTCGGTTCTATGACAAGAAATATTAAGGCTGCAATGAAAGTTTTAAGAAATAAAGGAATAAAAGCAGGTTGCTTCAGACCGGTTACATTGAATCCGTTTCCGCATAAACAAATTCATGAACTTGCTAAAAAAGGCAAAGAATTTGTTGTTGTTGAAATGAATATGGGACAAATGTTTAAAGATGTTAAATACGCTGTAGAAGGGCTTTCTAAAGTAAGCCTTGTAAATAGAGCCTGCGGGGAATGGCTCAGCGTGGAAGAGATTGTATCTTCGGTAGAAAATATCCTGAAGGGAGGCAGACAGTATGCAGCAAGTCTTTAGTATTCCAAAATCAATGAAAAAGGATTTCAGATACACATTTTGTCCGGGCTGTGACCATGGTATTGCAATCAGGCTTGTAGCTGAAGTTATAGATGAATTAGGAATCAGAGAAAATATTATTTCATCAACTTCTGTAGGGTGCTCTGTATTCTTATATGACTTTCTTGATATAGATTGTGTGGAAGCTCCGCACGGAAGAGCATTGGCTTCTGCTACTGGAGTTAAAAGAGCAAGACCGGACAAATTCGTATTCACTTATTCCGGTGACGGCGACTTTGCTTCAATCGGGATTGCAGAATCTCTGCACTCGGCGTTAAGAGGTGAGAATATTTCTGCTATATGTATAAACAATACGACATATGGTATGACAGGCGGACAGCTCGGACCTACAACAATGATGGGGCAAGTTACAACGACTTCTCCGACAGGAAGAAATGCCGAATACTTCGGCTACCCGATAAAAATAGCCGAACATATTGCACTATGTGACGGCACCGCTTATTCTGCGCGCGTAGCACTTGATTCCGTACCTCATATTAATGAAGCGAAAAAAGCTATAAAAAAAGCTTTTCAGGTTCAGCTGGACGGCAAAGGTTTTGGGTTTGTTGAAATCCTGTCCTCTTGTCCTACAAATTGGCATATGACTCCGGAAGAAGCACACGAAAGGGTGAGAAATGAAATGACGAAAGTATTCCCGCTTGGAGTATTCAAGGAGGTTAATTAATGGAAACTAATTTTATATTTGCAGGATTTGGCGGACAGGGAATACTGCTTGCTGGAACAATTTTAGCTAACGCATTTATGATTGAGGGGAAGAATGTAACATGGTATCCTTGTTATGGCGCTGAAATGAGAGGAGGAACGGTTAACTGTGAAATCGTTGTTTCAGATTCCGAAGTAAGTTCTGTCCATAAACAAGATACAGATTATGCAATTGTACTTAACCAGCAGTCTTT
>CALUQF010000117.1 GCA_944322835.1 Candidatus Gastranaerophilales bacterium
ATAATTAGCAATCATTTCGCGGGAGTTCTTACCACTACGACATAGATATTTAATTTTTCAACAAAATTTATTTTATCACAAAAGTTTTTTTGTTACAAATGTTATATTTCTATTGACACTTTTAAGCCACTGATTCAAAATAAATCAGTGAGGTGAAAATTATGAACGTATCATCAATTACATCAGGAGAAAATAATAGTTTAAGACGCAATCTGTTTATTAAATACTCTAACAGCTTTATGTCCATGGCAAACGGCGGCAGTGAAGCTGTTGAAAAAGCACAGAAAGCTAACCCTGTAGCTAATAATAAAATCGATAAGGTTAAAGGGATTGAAACTCTTACAATATTTCCAAAACAGGTTATTGATGGTAAAACAATAATTACCTGCTAGAAGAGAATTTTTGAGGAGGAGTATGATTTTAAAGATTTTTAGAATGGAACATAATAGATTTGTGCCTGAATACAAAACTGAAGGTGCAGCAGGCATGGATTTATGTGCCGCAATAGATAAAGAAATTACACTCCAGCCGCTGGAAAGAAAACTTATCCCGACAGGTTTAAAAATTGAACTTGAACACGGTTATGAAGCTCAAATTAGACCGCGCTCCGGACTTTCTATTAAGCACGGCATAAGCCTCATTAATTGTGTCGGAACAATTGATGAAGATTATAGAGGAGAGGTTTGTATTCCTGTTGTTAATCTCTCAAACGAGCCTTATACAATAAAACCGGACGAAAGAATTGCCCAAATGGTAATTGCTAAATACGAACAAGCAAAAATTGAAGTAGTAACAGAACTAACTGAAACAGTGCGTGGTGCCGGCGGATTCGGCTCAACCGGTAAAGTGTAACTTATTTGATACATTTTATGCTATAATTAGCAACGTAGGTTGGGTGAAACCCAACAACTTATTACTTAATTAATAAAATTACGCCATTCTAATTTATAATATTTTTTATAATGCTAATAGCGCAATTAATTTATTTGTTGGGTTTCGCCCAACCTACAAACTAAAGGTACAATATGGTCTTAGAAAACAAGCTTGGAATTACTGATTCAGCAGAACTTGCACGCCAAGAGGAAATGATAAGCAAGAAAAAACCTCTTGAACTTTTTGAAAATGATATTCTGGATTCTTTTTAAGCTGGGGCTTTTGAATCATTAGCAAAAATTCATAAATATTTGTTTGACGAAATTTATTATTTTGCTGGACAGATAAGAGATGTTAATATTGCAAAGGGGAATTTCAGGTTTGCACCTGTTATGTATTTGAAGCAATCACTAGAGCATATTGAAAAAATGCCTCAATCATCTTTTGAAGAAATTATTAGAAAGTATGTTGAAATGAATGTTGCACATCCATTTAGAGAAGGAAATGGGCGCGCTGCTCGTATATGGCTGGATTTAATCCTAAAAAAAGAAATTGGAAAAGTCGTTGATTGGAGCAAGGTTGATAAAGATGATTATTTACCTGCTATGGAGCGCAGTCCGATTAAGGATATTGAAATAAGAGAAGTTTTGAAACAAGCATTAACACCGGATATAGGCGATAGAGAAGTATATATGAAAGGGATTGATGCAAGTTACAATTACGAAGGATATTTTGCCTATAGAACAAAAGATTTAGGTTAAGTTTCAAAAGAAAGGGATTTTGTGTATAACTTTAAAGAACAGGATTGGAAACTATTCAGGAAAAAATTGCCGGTTTGGCAAGAGAATTATATGGGTAAATTAATCAGAGAATACTCTGAAATTCTTAATAAAAAAGCCCTTCCCTCAGAAAAATTTTGGGAATTAGCAAAAAGAATAAAAGAAGATAAAAAAAGCGTGGGAGTTCAGGCCGTAATGAAGCGTTCACTGATGCTTGAAAATATTTTATTTTTAATTAATGATGAAGCGATATGGCTTGAAGATTTGGCTGAATTCAGCGAAGAATTATATAGTACAGTGAAAGATATTTTGCGGTATAGAAACAATGAAAATAGATAATTTTGAATATTATGTAGATGATATAATCCTGGGGCGCGGCAGAGATCTCTTTGAAAAAGACAGCGTAAGTTATAGAGATAATATTGGCGCCAATTGGTATTTTATTTTAAAAGGCACAAAGTTGTACCATATTGTTATTTGCTTGCATAAAAACGGAACTATTAGTTTTGCAAGATGTGATTGTGCTTATGCAGAACGATTTGATATATGCAAACATATTGTCGCCTGTTTATTCTATTTAAGAAACAAACTTGGCGTAAAAAAAGAAACAATGCTTTCTAAGTTTCTAAATAAAAATACTGGATTAGTTAAAGAAAAAGATTACCTTAAAATATCTAAGAAATTTGCGCAAAGTATATTTAGAAAGATTCAGCATGGGGGATTTATTGAGTATGATTATATGCCTGTATTTGCACAGATGATTAATGAACTTTTAGAATATTATGAAAATAATTCAGAGATACTTAAAGATAGAGAACTTTTACTGAAATTATGTTTATTTTTAATAAATACAATAAGTAAAACAAAATACAACTGTGATGATTCAAATGGTGAGATTACGGATTCATTTTTTGCCGTTACACATTTTATCGAACAGAATATATTAATCCCGGCTACAACGTTATTTAGTTTAATTTACGCTGAATTAACGAACCCTAAAAATGAATACGACTTTGAACGTTGCCCATTAATAGAACTTGCCAGCAAATTTATACAAACTGATATTGACAGGCAAAGGTTAGAATCGTATTTGAAAAATCTAATTGAAACTTCTGAATATCAAGAATATCTACAAACAATATATAATGATTTATTTTAAATAATAAAGTATCTAGAATGTTCTTCAAAACCTTGACTACGGCATTTTCAGGAGTAACAATACTAGCTCAATATTTGTACAGGACCCCTCCCCGAAATCAAAGATTTCGACCCTCCCACAAGGCGAGGGTAGGCTCCACGCCTGGCGTGTCGCTCCCCTCGCCCCTTGCTGGAGAGGGAAGAATTTCAAGTTGAGCCTAAAGGCGAAACTTAGAAATTCGGGTGAGGGGTCCTTTTTATGCCTAGGAATTATGTAATATTCCGCAATTGTAGATATATGCTAGTCTGCGAAGTTTGTTTATAAATTTATCTTGGACAGTTGTGGAGGTTCGGTAGAACCGAAAGAATCCAGCCTTTTCTTAAAAATTTTCTTTTCTTTAAAAATAATATAGTTAATAATCGGCTGGATTGCTTCGAGCTAATCGCTCTCGCAATGACAGGGCGTAAAATTATAGGCTTGAAGTAACGTAGGTTGGGTGAAACCCAACAAATTATTGCTTAATCAATAAAATTACACCATTCTAATTTATAATATTTTTTATAATGCAAATAGTGCAATTAATTTATTTGTTGGGTTTCACCCAACAAACAAATTTTTCTAATTCCAAAGTTTATTATGTACAAGCCGTTCCATAATCTTTTCGGTATTTTTTGCATCTGTTTCATAAAGCGTTGAACGATAAACATTCGCCGATTGATTTGCATAAGTTCTGTATGAGTCTAGAATTTGTCTGCCTAATTCATAGTTTCTATCATTTTTATCAAGTTTTTGTATATTCAATTTTTTATAAAAATTAATGATTTCATCAGCCATCACTTGTGCATTTTCATCTATTTTTTCCTGGTTCCAATTCTCCTTCTCAGATTTAGCAAAATTTTTTAATCTGTCTTTATACATAGAAATTAAGTCATCTCTAGTTGAAACCTGATATTTTAATAAATCTTGTTTTGCATGACGCAGTTCATGTGTCATATGTCGTAACAGCTGGTTATTGTCAAATGTTCGATCTACCCCAAGTGATAAATAAGGTTCAGAATGATCCGGGAAAAAATGTGCGCCTGCTTTCAAGTCGTTTATTTTTTCACCACTTTTAAAGTTCTTATCTAACTTTATAGGAATGTCATCCAATTTGTAATCTTTTTTTAATTCGATAAACAATTTGTCTAAAAATTCTTCTTTATCAGATATTTTTAGAATATCCTGATATTTTTTCTGTATGGCCTTAGCTTCTTCTTTGGTAAAATCTTCTAAAAATATTCTCTGTACTCTGCTTTGTACCCGCATTGGCGGAATAAATTTATGAGCTGCAATACCAGCTAATACTGTAGCACCTAGCCCAAGCGCCCACTTTGCGCCTGTTGACATTCCTGTTTTTTCGGAGTTACTGCTCTCTTTTATCTTATCTCCGGCAGAGATTTGGATAATATCTTGTGATGGTGATTGGGTAGCTCCAAATGATGGCTGTATTACGCTTGCAGCGGGCGGATTAGAAGTTACCCCCCCCAAAAAATGCGCATGACCATGGAGTTTGCGCCATTGTACTATATCTGTAATAATTTACAGGGTATACCATCAAAAACCTATCTTTCTAAATATTAAGCTAACCTTATTTATATAAAGTCATTTTTTAAACCAAAATTGACATGATGTAACAAAATATTAAGCAAGGCTGAAAAGATTTTGCTTTTTATACAAAATTAGCATTCTCTTTTATGTAGTTTTGTTTCAATATTTTCCTAGAAAGCTTGACGGTTGCTGAAAAAAAGTATAGAATGAGGCATGACGCAAAATTTGTGTCAGGGTTATAAATTATTTAGGAGAACAGTCATGTACCAAGATGAAACGCTTATTTGTGAAGATTGCGGGTGTGAGTTTGTATTCACTGCCGGCGAACAGGAATTTTATGCTGAAAAAGGGTTGACAAATAAGCCTAAAAGATGCGCAAATTGCAGAAAGCTTAAGAAACAAATGCACAGAGGTAAAAAGAGAATGCACGATGCGGTTTGTGCTAAATGCGGAAAACAAACGCAGGTACCTTTTAACCCGACTCAAGGCAGAGATGTCTTATGCAAAGAATGTTTTGATGCTGAAAAGGCTGCAGCGGCTGAGACAGCTGTTACAGCTTAAAATAGGTTTTGTGATACGTAGCAGAGGCTTAAATAATAAGCCTCTGTTTTTTTAAGCGTTGTATTCTTTCATTGGATTCCAGTATCCGGCGCTTTAAGCTCTCATTATTTTCGGCTTTCATGATAAGATTTTCAATAATATCAACGGCTTGCTTATCGGCGTTTCTGAAAAGCAGAATATCAACTCCCGCAAGAATAGCCATAATACAGGCGTCATCTGGGCCGAAATCCTGAACCCCTTTCATTATCATATCATCAGTTATTACGACTCCCTGATAATTTAGATTATTTCTCAAATACCCGATAGCATTTTTGCTTAGAGAGGCCGGAATAACTGATTCATCAAAGCAGGTGCAATGCAGGTGTGCTGCCATAATCATTTCTGTGTTGATATTGTCTTTAAACGGTTTTATGTGGATTTTTTCCATTGTATTAAGCGGTAAATCAATTTCAGGTAGAGTAAGGTGGCTGTCCTTATCAGCATCACCGTGTCCGGGGTAGTGCTTAAGACAAGGAATGATACCGTTTTCTCTATATATTTGCGATACTAATTTTACACATTTTGAAACATCTTCTGCATTATCGGAAAATGCGCGCTCTCCGATTATCGGATTAGCGGGGTTCGTGTTTACATCTGCAACAGGCGCAAAATTTAGGTTTATCCCGTATTCTTTAAGCTCCTGCGCAATTTTAAGAGTTTGGTTTCTCAAAAAATCTTCACCCTTTTCAAATGCATACCTTGAAGAGAGATATCTCGGGTGGATTTTTTCAGTTCTTTCTACCCTCCCGCCCTCTTGATCTATTGAAAGAAACGGAGGAATAATCGCCTTTGACTTTATATCTTTTATAAGCGATTGAAACTGCTCTTTTGACTCTATATCGCGCGTAAAAAAGATTACTCCGCCCAACCCTTTTTTAAGTGCCTCTTCTAAATATTCGCCCGTTCCCAAAATAAACATCTGGTAAATAAGTTTTTCCATATAATAATCATACATTTAAATGAGAGAGAAAATCAACTTTTGAGGTAAAAATTTTATAGTTGGTAGGGTGGGCAAAGTTGCAAAGAGTAGAAAATAATTGCTTTTAACTTTGTAAGACGTGCCCACCAAAAATTAAAAAAGAAAACAAATTGGTGGGCACGCTGTACTCAAAATAATTTCAAATTCCATGTATAAAAAGCTTTGCCCACCCTACGTGACTTGAAGAAATTGGAGCAAAATTAAACATATCTCGCAGAACTTTGTTTTACTGGAGAAAGAAATACGAATGGGAGA
>CALUQF010000118.1 GCA_944322835.1 Candidatus Gastranaerophilales bacterium
GACGCGCACGAAGCAATCAGACCGTCTTATCCAGACAGAACTCCGGAGAGTATAAAACAATATCTTACGCCGGATCAGTACAAACTTTATAAACTAATCTGGGATAAATTTATGTCCTCCCAGATGGCGCCGGCTGAAATTGCAAACAAAACAATTGATATAAAAGCCGGAGACTATAACCTTAAAGCCGGCACAAGCAAGATTCTCTTTGACGGGTTCTTAAAACTATATAATGACGCGGAAGAAGATGAAAAAGAAGCAGATGCAAAGATTCCGGATTTAGAAAACGGAGACAAGGTTAAGTGTAAAGAAATCACTCCAAAACAGCACTTTACCCAACCGCCTCCAAGATACAATGAAGCTTCTCTTGTTAAGGCGCTTGAAGAACACGGAATCGGGCGTCCGTCGACTTATGCAACAATTATTACCGTAATTCAAACCAGAAAGTATGTTGAAAAGAAAGACAAAGCTCTTGTTCCGACTCTTCTTGGAAGAACTGTATGCAAACAGTTAGTAAGCCAGTTTTCGGATATTATGGATTACAAATTCACAGCCGGCATGGAAGAGAAGCTGGATAAGATAGCTGAAAAGAAAGCTGTCTGGAATGTTGTTTTGAAAGAATTTTATACCCCGTTTATGGAAGTGGTTAATTCTGTAATGAAAAATCCGCAAAGGGTGGTTATAGAAAGTGATAAAAAATGCCCGAATTGCGGTAAGGTAATGCTTGTAAAAACAAGCCGTTTCGGAACCCAATTCCTCGGGTGCTCCGGATATCCCGAGTGCAAAACAATTATTTCTCTAAATAACAGTGTAGAACTTGATGATGTTGAAAACGATAACAACACTGTTGAAGAAAAATGCGAAAAATGCGGCGGCGAAATGGTTATGAAAATCGGGCCATACGGAAAATATCTTGAATGTAAGGAATGCCAAAACAGGAAAAAATATATCCGCTCAACAGGCGTAAAATGCCCGAAATGCGGAGAAGGTGAAATTATTGAGAAAAAATCCAAATACGGCAAAGTTTTCTATGGCTGTAACCGTTATCCGGATTGCTCTTATGCTCTCTGGGATGAACCAACAGGAAATACGTGTCCCGAATGCGGAGAGCTTCTGGTTAAAAAGAATACAAAAAATGGTTTGTTTGAAGTCTGCTCAAGCCGTACATGTTCTTTCAAACGTTCTATTGAAGAAGAAAATACGGATACAAATAAAACCAACTAAAATAAACTTTCATCTATTAGTATATTTTAGAAAAAGACAAAAAGAATTCTGAAATTACGTTGACAAGCATCGGTAGTATCCATATCATTATTGCTGCGCCAAATACTGGTTTAAACAAGAAGCTTAATTGAAATACGTTAACTTGCGGAGCTGTCTTTGAAATTACACCTAAAATAATATCCTGTCCTAATGTTGCAAGAAGAACCGGTGAGGCAATTTGCAGCCCGACATACAAAACATTGGAAGTTGTTGTGACTAAATAATCGAGATTTATTATTCTTTCAAGCGGAATACTGACTGCATAAACAGGAAATATTTCAAAACTTCTTACCAGCGCATTTATAAGCCAATAAAATCCTCCCATTTCAATAAAAATAATTATTCCCAGTAAAGTAATGATACGGCTTAAAATAGATGTTTGGCTGTTTGTTGTAGGGTCCATTACCATTGCGGAAGATAAGCCCATCTGAGTGTTTATCATATCCCCGCCGGCTTCAATTGCAAGAATCAAGAGCTGCGCAATATAGCCGATTATCGCACCAACAGCAAAATTGAGTATAATTAAAAGCAGTGGTGAAATATTTCCCGGCGGCATCTCCGGTTTTAAAAACGGGGTTAAAACAATTGTCATAATAAAGGCAAAGGCTAACTTTACAAGACCGGCAATCTCTTTTCTGTTAAAAATAGGTGCAAACCTTATAAAACCAAGCATCCTTGCAAACACAATAAATCCTGCTGAAAACCAGCGTGAGAATTCTGGAAACAATATTGATATCTGGCTTATTAATTGGTCCATGTTTTACCTCTGCTTATCTCCATTTACCCTTATTTACTCCAAACCGGCCACCACCCGTATCTGTAGCTCACTTACGTTTCGCACAGCTACTCCCTCCCCCGTGGAGAGGGCAGGCTGAACGCCTAACGCGGCAGGTACCCCAGGTGGAGTATCAAGTTCATATTCATAGAGACCCGGCGGAATGTCGATTCCAAGAATATCAAATCCTTCAACTTCATCTACTGTGGTTTTTTCCTCATTTACATTAACATTAAACATAACCTTATCTTTGTTATTCTTCAGTACACAAAACCTTGTTTTGCCGATTTTTAAAGGATGGACTATTAACGTATTTTTATCATTCATTATTGTTATAAGAGGATAAACATCAATAATATCATTATGTTCTATACTTATATCGGTAAGTTTTCCCTCTGTCGTAATAATGTAATCTTCAAAAGCCTGTGCTGTTTGAATTGTTAACGATATTATTAAAAGTATAAGTATCTTTTTTATCAAATTATTTGCCTCTATTTCATAAGTCAATCTTGATCATTCCTGTTCCAACAGTGAAGTGGATTAAACCCATTTACCGGCCTAACATCTTATTAATCTCAACAAAATTTCCTTTCGGCATTGGAGCCCTTGGCGCTGTATCATACTTAATTTTTTGTGCTTTATCAATATACGGAACTTTGCCAGGATTTTTCATTATCTCATTAACAGTCGGAGCATCTTTGAAAGAATCTTTCATCTCGCCTTCAAAAGGAGTTGTGTACTTATAATAATCGGCAGGAAGAACAAAAGAATCATTTTTAGGCACGGTGTTAAACGCAAGGCCCATACCTTCGGTAAATAAATTGGTTAAAAGTTTTATAAATCCCATACCTCCGATTATTATTACAAGAAACACCGCAAAAATCTTTGGTGCTGCGGCAATTGTCTGCTCCTGAACCTGGGTTACAGCCTGAATAATACCGACAACCAGACCGATAGCCGCTGCTGTTAATACGCATGGCATCGAGATTGAAAGCATTACCATAAAACCTTTTGATAAATATTCTGTTAGCATTTCCATAGTTGTGGTCCTTTTCTTCGTGAGCCGTGAGTCGTGAATCGTGACTCGTGGTTATAAATTTTATTTAATTGTGCCTTGTTTGCTTATATTATTTTTAATACCTCGATTCACGAGTCACGAGTTTCGATTCACTAATCCCCCTAATTATAACTCTGTACCAGCCCTTGAACAATCAACGCCCATCCGTCTACTGCAATAAATATAAGCAGTTTGAACGGCAGTGAAATAATTGTCGGAGATAACATGAACATACCTAAAGCAAGCAAGATGTTTGCTACAACAAGGTCAAGTACAATAAACGGAACAAATACGACAAATCCGATTTCAAATGCGGTTTTGAGCTCGCTTAAGATATATGCCGGAGCAACTTCCCAGAGGGTTATATCTTCGGGAGATTTAGGCGGAGTTTTATGCTTAAGCTCAACAAAGAACGCCAAATCAGTCTCGCGTGTTTGTTTCATCATAAATTCTTTTAGAGGTTTTGAGCCTTCATCTATTGCTGCAATAAGGTTTTGGTTCTTTTGGTATGGAATAGAACCTCTTTCATACATTTGTTGAAACACTCCGCCCATAGTATAAAAAGTTAAAATCATACATAGCCCGATTGTAACGATGGCAGGCGGAACCTGAACACCCATTGCTGTTTTCAAAAGCGAAAATACAATTGTAAACCTCAAAAAGCAGGTCATACAGCAAAACACAAACGGTAAAAGCGAAAACAGCGTCATTACCGTGAGCATTTGTAAAACTGGGTTCATATCTTTAATTACTGTGTCCATATTATTAAACCTTCATTTTATCTGCTAAATTTCGCATAACCGATTTGTCATTTTTTGCATGTAGCAAACTCGATTTTATGCCGATGCTTGAGTTATCCATATAACTTGGTTTTGCAAGTTTTTGCATCGTCTGCCGGAATGTCTCTTTCGGAGAAATCTCTTCCACCGGTGAAACAGGAGGAGCTGTTTCCAGCTTAGAAATGAGAGTAGTTTTATCAACATCACCGGCTATTAAAAATTTTTCAGTTCCGGTAGATACAATATAGAGTGTTTTTCTTGGCGCTAAAGACATGGTATCAATGATTTTCAAATATTTTGACTTAGAACCTATGCCTTGTGATGTTGTACTTTTGAATATCAAAAGCGCAACTACAATTACGCCGACCATCGCAAGTGTATACACCATAAAATTTGCCAAATATCCCATATTATTTCCCTCTTTTAGTTTTTAATAATGTTTGTTCAAATGTCAAGCTTGCGGCTTGTTATCTTCTACCTCAAAATCGCTATAGTCAAAATCATCACCTGTATTTTCCTGTGGTGCTTCAGTGCTTGCATCTCCTGCCGGAGTTTCACTTTGAGGGGCTTTATCCGTATCGTTTACCTTTTCAATCCTTACACCAAACCGGTCATTAATAATAACAAGTTCGCCGGATGCAATAAGTTTTCCGCTTACTTTCAAAGAAACTTTATTATCATAAACCGAGCATAAATCAACAATTAATCCCTCTTCAATGCTCTTTAGTTCACCTAAAGTTACTTTTACTTTATTAAATTCGGCAGACATATCCACCTGAATACTATCCCATAAATTTGTATTTGTATTATCCTCCATACTGCCTCCTCCGCTCGTATCATAAGGTTAAATTATTTTTATATTAGGTTTAACCTGAAATATTTGTACAATGTTTTCACGAAGAAGTGTCATCTCTGAAGAATTACTATTCTCAAAAACAACAATATCTCCTATATCAAGCCGTTTTATATCTGCTACCGGAAATGTAGTCGTTCCGAGAATAAGATTAACTTCTACCGGGCAGTTTGCAAAATCCATATCTTCAAATCTAGGTGCTTTAGTTTCAAGCTCCTTTGGGGTTAATATATCTTTAGGAACTGAAATGATAAATTTTGCGGCAGTATCAGAGATTTCACTTTTTACAAAGTAAGTAAGATGAAGAATCTCATTATATCTTCTATGCGGTTCTATAGTAAAATTTGATGCTAATGATTCATAGAGAAAATCATTAAATGCAGTTATTATTCTGGCTTCTAGCTCGGTAACTTCCGTTAAATCAAATCTTCTGTTATTTTTCCCGAGTACTTTATCCAAAATTACATTAATGGCATCTTGTGAAATCCTGATGTAAACATCATTTTTTGCATTAATTTTAACTTTGGTTACGAAAAAGGTGTCATTTTGTGAAAGCACATTCATATTTGTGCTTACAGACATCAGCTTGTATTCAAACCCTTCAAAAAAGAATTCGCTGCTGCAGTTTTTAACAACCGGCGTAAATACTGAATCCAGCCAGGCAAACTGCTTATATAATTCATCAAAGAATATAGAGTTTATCATACCCCGAAAGCCCTTTTTCCCCATTTAAGGTATACTTACCTACTCTATACTAAATGATTTTTAATATAAGCACATCAACTGTTTAGATGATTTGATAACAATAAACCGTCCTGTAGATATTTCTACAGAACGGCCTACTATATTAAAACAAATTTATACACTAACTTTCATTGTGTTAGCAATAATTTCATTAAAGCTTTCTGCTTTCAAGCTTGCACCGCCTACTAATGCACCGTCAATATCTGATTGTGACATTTGTTCTTCAATAGTAGAAGGTTTAACAGAACCGCCATAAAGAATTCTGATTGCATCGCCTGCTTTTTCAGATGATACTTCTTTTACAACGTTTCTAATCATAGCGATTACTCTGTTAGCTTCAACGCTGTCGCAAGTTTTGCCTGTACCGATAGCCCAGATTGGTTCGTATGCAATAACTGATTTTGCGATTTCTTCTTCTGATAAACCGTTTAATGCTGCTCTGATTTGAGTTGCAATATGCTGGTCAGTTACGCCAGCTTCTCGTTGTTCAAGAGTTTCACCGCAGCAGATAATCGGAATAAGCCCGCCTGCAAGAATTGCTTTTGCTTTCTTATTAATCATCTCATCTGTTTCAGAGAAGTATTGTCTTCTTTCGCTGTGACCGATGATTACATAAGAGCAGCCTGCATCTTTTAACATTTCAACAGAAATTTCGCCTGTATAAGCGCCTGATTTTTCCCAGTGGCAGTTTTGACCTGCAATAGCAATTTTATCTCCACCGCAGCCGCAGTTGCAT
>CALUQF010000119.1 GCA_944322835.1 Candidatus Gastranaerophilales bacterium
TTCTAACCTAAATTTTGAAGTTCTCGCGCAATTATTTCGGTTGCATCCGGCTTTGCCATAAATCTTGCATTTTTTTTAAGAATTTTTGCTGTAATTTCCGGTTCAAAATCAAAACGGTTAGATTTTATTGTTATATCCTTTATAAAATCTGCCCTAAAGGCCTTATAACAGGTTTCCATATCCGTTAAATAAGTTCCAAAAAGTATTCTTGTCAGAAATGTAAGTGTAACATTTGCTAAATAACTGAGCAGCAGAAAGTTTCCATTATTTCTCTTATCAGCGAGTCTGGAACCATACACGACATCTGCCGTATCAGTAGCAATAAGATGTACAAGTAGTTTATAATCAGCCGGATTATATTCCATATCTGCATCTTGAATAATTATAATATCACCGGTAGCTGCTTTGAAACCAGTTCTTAAAGCTGCACCTTTGCCCATGTTTCGTTTATGGTAAAGAATTTTATATGGGAATTTTGGATACAGACTTTTTGTACCATCATTAGAACAGTCATCTATCAATATTATTTCTTTTTCCAGCCCCAAATCAACAGCTTCTATTTGGCTTAATATTTCAAGCAATGAATCTTTTTCATTAAAGACTGGTATCAATATAGAAATTTTGTTCAATTATCCCCCAATGATTAACATTTTAGATTGCAAAATTTGCAAGTTCTATTATACTATAACTTTATTTAATATGTAAGCGTTGTTTATAATTCAAAGAAACTTTTTAAGTTAGACTTGTATAATAAAGAAATCCAACGATGCATTTCCCCTTTGCCAAAAACGGGAATTTATTGTAATATATAAGAAACAAGAGAGGGTGAAATGACTTTAGAAAATTTTATTTATGAGTCAGTTTCAGAAATACTTAATAATAAGTATGAAGAAGTAAAAGCTAGTATAGAAAAACATAAAGAAATTTATCAGGATGATTCGGCAATTTGTTTTTCTTTGTTTGCGCTTGGTTCTTTTTTCAATGGTGATTATAATTGTTTTTATCAATTTATGAATGATGCTTCTTTTCTTGTTGAACAGTCAAAAGAGCCTCTTACTAAAATATTACACGAGATGGTTTTGGCTTATGTTAATTTTAAAGAAAAGAGCACAACTTTATATTCAATAAATTATAATCAGGCTAGAAAGCTTTCTATAAAAAATCAAAAAACAGAATTTTTTGAAAAATTGAATTCTCTGTTAAAATGCCCTGCGGTAAGCCATTATAGCAATCACAACCAGACAAAGGACCCATTAATAGCTCTTGTTAATATTGGTCAGGCAGTTGCTGCCGAAAAGAATATAGATATACTAATCAAAACTATTGCTGAAGAAACTAAAACAGCAATGAATGCTGACAGGTGCACGGTTTATCTTTATGATAAAGAGAATAACGAGCTTTATTCTAAAGTTGCTACCGGTTTAGATACCAAAGAGTTAAGAATTCCTGCTGATAAAGGGATTGCCGGACATGTTTTAAAAACAGGAGAAACAATTAATATTCGTGATGCGTATAAAGATAAGCGCTTTAATCCTGATGTTGACAAGAAAACCGGTTATCATACTAAAACAATTCTTTGTATTCCGATTAAGAACTTCAATCAGGATATTATCGGTGTTTTTCAGGTTTTGAATAAATTCGGCGAATATTTTACTCCCGATGATGAGGATTTACTTGTAGCGATTGCTTCCAGCGCCGGTATTTCTTTAGAAAATGCACAGCTCTTTGAGCGGCAGCGTAAAATGTTAGAGGAGCAAAAAGTTGTTTTGGACAGCTTTATTGAAACTCTTGCAACATCTATAGACGCACGTGATAAGATTACGGCAGGCCACTCTTCCAGAGTAAAAATGTTTGCAACGCTTATTGCTCAAGAGTTTGGAATGGAGAAAAATGATATATATATACTTGAAAAAGCAGCTGCTCTGCATGATATAGGCAAAATCGGCATAAGAGACTCTGTTTTGCAAAAAGAAGGCAAGCTTACACCTGAGGAGTACAAACATATTCAGGAGCATGTTGAAATTACGCATCATATTTTGGAAAAAATTCATATGTCAAAAGATTTTCAACAAATAACAGAAATTGCATGTTCACATCACGAAAAATATGACGGTACCGGCTACTACAGACACTTAAAAGGTGAAGAGATACCTTTTGGCGGAAGAATTTTGGCTGTATCAGACGTCTTTGATGCAATCACATCCAAAAGACATTACCGCGACAAAATGCCGATCGAAAAAGTTATAGATATTATAAAAAACGGAGCAGGAACTCATTTTGATCCAAAGGTTGTTGATAAATTTTTAGCTATAAAATTAAGTAAAATTGTTGGTGTTTTTGTTACAGAAACACATATGACAATTGAAAAAGAAGATTTGGAAACTTTAGAAAAATATAACCTACTTGATTTATATTACTCTATAGTAAATAATTGTAGTAACAAGTTATTACAAGTGTTTAATAAATATTATGTAGGTGTAGATTTAGAGCATGAATAGGATATTAAACAGACTAATAATACTTATACTTATATTATCGGCATCTGCTGTCACAATGGCAGAAGAGGCGAAGCCTTTAAAAATTAAGGCTGAAACCAATTCTGCGAATATGGATATGGTGATTAAAGATAATTTCATAAAAGCTAAGTACGCTTCGGCAGAAAACAGGTTTGCTCAAAGTAACGTGAAAGCTTCATATGATGATTTTAACAGTCTTATTCAAAGGACTTCGCATGATGATTACGTATTCCTTATCTATGGAATGAAAATGGCAGAATACGGATTCTTTGATTTATCCGATGCGCTAATCAAAAAACTTGATACAAACGGTTTTACAGCTGCTTATGTAAGTGATATAAGAAGATTCTATTACCCGTCTGCGATAGTAAGCCAAAAAGATTTGTTATACCTGGCTGATGCGTATTCAAATATTGTTTACAACAATATGGCAATAGAAACTACCTCAGAGCTTATAAACAGCAATCAGGCACCAGAGAGTGATTATAAGAATTATTTAATAGCTTTGGGAAACTATAAATCAAATAATTTGCAGCAAGCTTTAAAATACATTAATAATGCGATTACGCAAAATGATACTAATATAAACTACCAGATATTGAAGGCTAAGATTTTAGCAGATTCCAATAAATCAAAACAGGCTTTGAAGCTTCTTGACAAGATTAAAAAAGAGCCTTTTAAAACTGTAGATTTTCAAAAGAAAATTTTGGCAGCAGAGGAATATATCCTATATAAAATTTCAAAGGACGAACCTTTAAAGGATTATCATTTGGCTTATTACTATCACTTGCAGGAAAAAAGCCTTCTTGCAACAAAAGTTCTTCAGACTGCAATATTGCATGCAAAGCAATATAGTCCACTTATATATTCTCTTTTAGGCAAAATTTTTTATGATAATGATGAGCCGCTCAAGGCTCAGGAATTTGCAGCGCGCGCATTTAGAGAAGATAATGGTAATTATCTTGCAGCCATAACTCTGGCAGATTTGAATTATGACAATAGAAAATATGATGAAGCTTTAAAATACTATAAAAAAGCAAAAAAACTGACTAAAGATATTGATCCGTCCGTTGGTATGGCTAAAACGTATTTAGCAATGGAAAAAGATAAAAAATCCAAAAAGCTTTATGAAAAATTATTAAAGAAAAATCAATATGATGAAGAATTGCTTGTTGACTCTCTTCAAGTATTTCCTCAAAATGCTGATTATTACTTACCCAGGGTTGCTTCTTTAGACATAACAAATAATGATATATGGCTTGGTTTGGCTAACCTTGCAATAAGAGATAAAAATTATACGATGGCCGCAACATACCTAAATAATTCTTACTATATTGACGCAAATAATTTTAAATATTATTATTATTTAAGTCTTGTTCTAAGAGCAAAAGGAGATATAGAACTGGCAAACCAATCGCTTATAAGATGCTCAAGACTCAATTCAGATTACGCAGCAGATGTAAATCCGGGGCATAGTATATATGATGAAGAGTAATATTTTAATCGTAGAAGACCATGAATTAACACGTTTTGGACTCAAAACAGCATTTGAGTCTTGTGATTTTGTTGGTGAAATTTATGAAGCAGAATCTGCTGAAAAATGTCTTGACATAGCAAAACAAAAAGAAATTGACCTTATAATTATGGATTTGGGGCTTCCGGGCATGGACGGAATTCAAGCGACCCAGAAGGTTAAAGCTCTGAATAAAGATATAAAAATAGTTGTTTTAACTTCCCACAATGATGAGCAGGAAGTTCTAAGCAGCCTTAAAGCAGGAGCAAATGCTTATTGTTCAAAAGAGATAAACCCCAAAAGATTAACTCAGGTCGTCCAGTCTGTTATAGACGGTGCAGCTTGGTTTGACCCCTCTATTTCGCACATTGTACTTGATGCAGCAACAAAAGCACAAGAAAAAGAACCGGCTAAACCGGAAAAAGATTATGGTTTAACATCCCGCGAAACACAGATTTTGAAGCTAATAACAGAGGGTTATAGCAATATAGAGATTGCAAAAGAACTTTTTGTCAGTATTAATACAACAAAAGCGCATGTTGCAAGTATCTTGCAAAAACTTGAAGTAGATGATAGACTACAAGCAGCACTAAAAGCATTAAAGGAGAAATTGGTATAAATGGGCGGTTTAGCTTCTATATTAGTAGTGGATGACAATCCAAAGTACCTTGCTGACGCGCTTCCTATGTATGGCTATGACGTCACGGCAGCGCTTGATGGACTTGAAGCTTTGAAATTATTGATAGAAGAAAACAAGCAGTATGATTTAATTCTTCTTGATGTAATGATGCCTAATATGGATGGGTGGGATACTTTAAAAGCGATAAGAAGCAATAAAAAACTGAAATATATGCCTATTATTATGCTTACAGCTGTTAGTGAAGATCAAAAAATGGTTTCAGGGCTTAAAATCGGTGCGGATGATTATGTCGTTAAACCCTTTATTCTTCCGAATCTTTTGGCAAGAATAGAGGCAGTTTTAAGGCGTACAAAATGGCAGACAGAGCTTTCCGGCGAAAAAGAAAAGAAAATTAACAAAGATGTTAATATTGAGGCTCTTACCCCAAAGGAAAAAGAGGTTTTAGCTCTTGTTGCACAAGGTGCCAGTAACCAAGAAATTGCAGATAAGCTTTATGTAAGAGATGTAACAGTAAAAACTCATTTGAACAGTATTTTTAAGAAGTTGAAAGTCTCAAACAGAACACAGGCGGTTTTGCTTGCGATGGAAGTTAATTTAATAAATTGAAAGGATAAAGATGTTAACAAAAGAAGAATTGGTGAATTTAGTATTTACAGACGTTGATACATTTAATGAAGAAATTAAAAATGCGAGGGAAGCCGTTGATTTAAGCGAAACAGATTTTTCTGGGATTTCGCTTGAAGGTGTTGAATTTGTTAATGTAGATTTAACTTCATCTTCTTTTGCAGATTCGCATCTGACAGAGGTAAAATTTGATGCCTGTGACTTAACATCTGTTGATTTTACAAGAGCTAATCTGGTTGAATGTTCTTTTGATGAGTCTGTTTTAAACGGTACAGATTTTAGCTATTCTAGAACAGATTATTGTAATTTTTCAGAAGCAGATATGGCAGGTGCTATATTTCAGGGGGCAGATTTAACAAACTCGGATTTGTCATCTTCCGAGAACCTAAGTGCTTGCAGATTTGATGAAGAAACTGTATGGCCTGATAATGATAATCTGCCAGAAGACTTTGATGCTAGTTACTCTTCAGATTTATCTTCGCTTCAAGATGAAGATGATTATCAACAATCGGATTATTAATATATTTAGGTACAATAAGTTGCACCTCTACACGATAGGATTCTTGGTTTGTATTATAGCATGTTAATATCAATCTAATACCGGTATAGGCTCCTTCCCTGAAATCAAAGATTTTGCCCCTGTCTAGGATTTGCTTCACGCTTACAGAGTTCCGCCTTTAAGCCTAACGGCTTCGCCGGTTCCGTCTGTTTGCTATCCGGACTATTACATTTACCCTTGTCCGTCCGCAAATCTGCTTCCGCAAGGCACAGCTGTCCCGTTAAAATAAAGATAATCTGTCGGGACGTTAGTCCGACAATAGCTGTCATGCTGAATAGCTGGCGGGGGTAAATATAAGGGGGTAAATATAAGGTAATCTATAACCCAAGA
>CALUQF010000120.1 GCA_944322835.1 Candidatus Gastranaerophilales bacterium
ATTTGCTCCACGCTCACAGAGTTCCGCCTTTAAGCCTACTCGGCTTAGCCGGCTCCATCTGTTCGCTATCCGGACTACTAAATTTACCCCCATTTACCCCCGTCCGTCCGCAAATCCGCTCCCGCACGGAGGTCAATCCGGCGGGGCGAGGGAACCGCCACGCCAAGCGTAGAGCCTACCCGCCCCGCCTGATTGACCTCTGTGTGGGAGGGTCGAAATCTTTGATTTCGGGGAGGGGTCCTGTACGCATGTTGAATTAATATTTTTTACTCTTAAAAATTATCAAGAACAACAGTGCCATAAAATCAAAGATTACGCGCATTCTGCAAGGAAAGATAAAAGAACAGAGAAAAATGTTAAAATTAAAATAGTCGCTTTATTAAGTAATATTAAGTCAGGCTATTGACAGATTTTAAAACATCATATATAGTGTAATAGCTACAATTGATAAGGGATAATAATTGACTAATCGAGACTTGCATATTAATAAGCTTCTGAACCGAAAACAGATTGTGATGTCTTCGGTGATTATGCTATGGCATATCGGAGAGAATTTACAGGATTAGAGATAAAAGGTCACACATACATTATATTTTAAGGCTTGTAAATTCTTATAAAAAGTTTACAAGCCAATTTTTTGCAGACATTATTAGGAGGACGCCGCCGTGAGAATTAACCCGATTACAACAAATTACAACAGTTGCTACACCGGAAAAAACAAAACAAAAAAGACACAAACAAATCCGATAGGAACTTTTCAAGAATTAAAACCATCCAGGAATTACTATCCGGTAAATTTCAAAGGTCTTCCAATGTCTGTCAATGAACTGGCAAAACAAATCCCGCTGGAAGACAGACTCGCATCTATCTTCCAAAACTTTAAATTAGAAGACATGATCCTGGTGGGTAAACAGTTAGGTGAATGCGCCAAGAAAATGTATAATTCATCCGGAACTGTAAAACAAGCAATAAAACGCGGATTTTTTATTGAAGATGAAAAGCTGGGCGGGAATTTGGGATTTATCAAAAATTCCCTGGGCGACAAAGAAGTTATTAATCTCAATGATTTTGATATTACTTTAATCAGCGACAACAAATCTTACGATATGAAACCACAGGAAAGTTTTTATGTTTTAGAAAATGATATTCTCAGTGTAAATGGAAACCAGTTGAAAATAAAGGATAAATCTAAGACTGACTTGAGCAAGTTTAGAAAAAATTTTGCAAAAGCATTTGATTTTCAAAAAGAAGTAGAAACCCAGATTGAAAAAATAAACAAAAAAACTTTATCAACACTAATTCAAAAAAAGCATAAAACATCTACACCGGTTACATTTGAGCAAGTCGGCGGAATGTCAGAATTAAAAGACGCTCTGAAAAAGGATATAATATACCCTCTCAGATATCCCGATGCGTATGAAAATGTAGAGCTGAACCACGGATTTTTACTCTATGGTCCTCCAGGAACCGGTAAAACCCATATAGCAAGAGCTCTTGCAAACGAAGCTGATGCACATTTTATAGGTTTAAACGGATTAGATTTAGAGTCAAAATGGGTCGGAGAATCTGAAGCGAACTGGAGACAATTGTTCGAGGAAGCTAAAGCAAATCAGCCAACCATCATATTTCTTGATGAATTTGATGCCGTTGCTCGTAGCAGAGACAGTAAGGATGAATACGGAAACAAAGTTGTAAACCAAATCCTGACACTAATGACAGATATTGATAATGAAGGTGAAAATGTCTTTGTAATCGGTGCTACCAACAATTATAAAGCACTGGATTCCGCAATTATCCGCTCCGGCAGATTTGGGAAACACTATGAAGTTCCCTCTCCAGATTTAGAGACCCTAAAACAAATCTTTGATATCCATGCCGGCAAAAAACCGCTTGATAAAAATATTAACAAAGATGCTTTGCTTGAAAAGCTATATCGAAATAAAGCTACCGGTGCAGATATAAAACATATCATAAACGAAGCGCATACAAATGGTTTTGTAAGAGCCGGAATTTTTGAGAAAATGGAAAACCACACTTATTCACCGCAAGATAAAGCTGGCTTTAAAATTACTCAAGAAGACTTGGATAAAGCCGCCGAAAGTTTCCTGAAAGATAAAAAATCAAATAACAGAACACCTCTCGGGTTTATGAGATAAAAATAAATAAGGCGCGCTTGAGCGCGCCTTATTTATTTAAAATACTCCCGGAGATGGATTCGAACCACCGTTAAAAGAGCCAGAATCTTTCGTCCTGCCGCTAGACGATCCGGGAATATTAATTACCAATTATCCCAAAAATGTTTCTTTTCAGTTTTTTGAGTCTGTGACTTTTCTTCCTTTGCTTTCGCCGGAATATTAGTTTCGCCAAAAGTATAAGGGTCCGATGCATCCATCGCACCTTTATTGTATGTATATGAACCCTTTGATTTATTAGTATGCTCTGTTTTTGTTTCATTTACAGGAGCTATTGCACCTTCTGACGCCGGCTCTGTTGTGTTAACCTTAGTTTCACTCTCTGTTACCGGAGTTTCATTCTTGTATATTATATCATTGAATTCTTTTTTCTCCGGAGTCTCAATATTTTCAAATTTTGAATCATGCAAATATATAGAAGGATCTTTGCCTAAAAAATGCATTCTTCCCAAATCATCTGTATAAATTGCTGAAACGGCGCTTGCAACAGATATAGATGCACCAAGCGCTGCTATTAAACTTAACGAAACTAGACTAAATTTTTTCATACAGTTCTCCTTAAGTCATTGAGTAATATTATTATATTACAAAATAACTAAAAAGAACAATAGGCAAAATTAAATTATTTGACTTTTATTTCATTAGTAATATCTTTTCCGCCATATAAAACGACACTTTTGGCAAAAACATAATCGTATTTGTCGTTTTGAGCCTTTTTGGTTATCTCAGCTTGAATACTTTTTTCTATCGCCGCAAGACGATTAGCATAATCCTTTTCCAAAGCTTGTTTTTTTGTATTAAATTCATTTGTATATTTTTCTTCAAGTTGAAGTATTTTCGCACTGTCTGTTTCATTAGAAATTGCACCGCGTGCGTTTACAATAATCTTATTTAATTCATCCATTTTTTTGGTATGCTCTTGCTTTAGCTGTTTTACCTGTGAAGAATTGCTTACTATTTTTTGTAAATCAACAACAGCAATTGAATCTGCTGCATAAGCATAGCCAGACGCAAGAAAAAAACCTAACATTGTTATCACAAAACTTGTTTTTCTATCTCTCATTTGTTCCTCCTTAATTTCTAAATCTTTATACCATTTTCGAACGTATTTTTTCATTCTCCATACGGGTAAAAAATCAATTGAAATCCTGATAAATTTAAACTAAAATATATTTATGAAAAGGATAGCTTTAATATTTATTTTATTGATTTTTTCAGTACTGCCAATATTGGCGGAGGATTATGATGTCAAAGAGATAAAAGGGCTTACAAAAGTTAACAGCGAGATTACACAAACAGGAGATGTTAAGGAAACTTATAAACTTCAAGGACAGGTAGAATATGATGACAATCCGGTTGAAACAATTTACCTTGATGATGATATAGATAAGCCGCAGATTAATATTCCTAAAAGAACTCTTGCTTTACCTGTAAGTTTTTTGGATATTAAAACAAATACTAACAGTCCCAGAAGTGCACTTGCAAGGGCTTCTGTGAGTCGAAACAGTTTGAAAGATATTCTTCCTCTAAGCGGGAATCTTTCAGAGCAGTTTCACGGTATAACTTATGGAACATTGTGGGGGGAAGAGTTATCTTTATCCCAAATGGAATCTTCTACTGGAGTTTTTTTAAGATATGACGCCCCAAAATATTTTTCTATTGATACAACCTTTAAGCAATCCGCCTCTCAAGATGTCGGCTCTCTGTATGGAACCGTACGGGTTACTCCAGAATGGCATATAACAGATAAATTAACGTTGAAGGATTCATTTACAAATTATGTTGCTGCTCCTAAAAATAAAAATGAATTAACAATTGTATACACTCCGGCTTTAAAAAAATACGCAGAATCTTTGAAATTTGAGCTCGGAGTAGCTCAATCTTATTATATGAACGGCAGGCAAAGCTCAGCGGTTAGTTTTACTACCGGCTTTAAGTTGTAATAAAAAATAAATTTTTATATAATTTTCATATGGTACAATACAAACGCAAAGAAAGAAAAATAAGAAAAGTTGTAAATAGAGATAGTGAGAAAACAACTTCGGAGAGAAAAAGCAAACCTTCATCGTCCAATGGTTTTTACTATTCATTTCTTACTGTAATTTTACTGTTATGTCTGATTCAAATAACAGTGAGTGCGGTTTTAAATATCTCCAAGATAATTTCTTATAAAGCCAAAATTATACAAATTACAAAAACCCGCGATGCAGCAAAAGCTTTAAATGAACAACTGCAAGATAATATTAAAAATTTTTCTAACGTCACCGGTATGGAAGCAATTGCTCGTAATAACCTCAAAATGTCCGGCGAAGATGAGGTTTTGGTAATAATAAATACTCCTAAAGATAACAATAAAGAAGAGAAATCTAAATTTATCGGGTTGAGAAAACATGATTAAAAACTTAATAAAAGAGGGGTTCGCCCTAAAAAATAAAGGATATTACAAACACGCAATAGAAGTTTTTTATAAAGCTTTGGAAGAAGATAATACAAGCAGCGAACTGTTATTAGAAATAGCAGATTTGTATTATATTTTGGGAAATGAAGAGCATGCGCTTAATTATATTGAACAAATATTGTCGCTTAATCCGACACATACAGATGCCTTAAAACTCTTAAAAAAAATATTTATAACAAAAAATGCATTACCGGAAGCGGAACAAACCGCTAAGAATATCTATTGCATTACACATAATATAAAGGATGCGGCGGAAATATTCAGACTGCTTAATCTTCAGCATAAGTATGATGAAATATTTGAATACAATATAGAAACAGATGATTGCGACATATGTATAGAAAAAGCGCGCGCTCACTATTACAAAAAAGAATACGAACGGGCTAAAGATTTATTGAACAATGTTTTACATAGATTTCCGGATAATCAAACAAGCCTTTTACTGCTCGGGGAAGTTTATTATGCACAAAATCAAAAAGATGCATGTATAGATTTATTAGATAAGTTTGATTATAGCTTTAATAATCCGGAATTATTTAATTTTACGGGCTTAATTAAACTATATCAGGGATTGCACAGGGAAGCGGTGGAAAACTTTAAGAATGCAATCCGTTTAGACCATACAAATTCTCTGTATTATTTTAACTTAGCAAACACATATTTCAGCTTTGGAGATACAAGGAACGCAAAATACTATTATAATCTGGCAATCAACTTGTCACCTGAAAACCCGAATTATCACTTTGCGTTGGCAAACCTATATTATTCCGAAAAACATTATAAAAAAGCACTGGAAGAACTGGACGGCAGTATGTTTGAAGCGCGCCTTCTGCGTACAATAATTTTATATGAAACCGGATATTTGGCACTTGCAAACAAAGAATTGACAAACTTATTAGAAGAACAACCGGATAATAATTTGGTTCAAAACTATAAAACTAAAATAGAAAATGAGTTAGGTTTAAGCAAAAAACTTTGATTTTTTAAAACTGTCAAAAAAATAATTTAGTCTTTCTTTATCATGCAAAAACCAATACCCGATTAAAACTTCAAAAGCAGTTGCCTGTCTGTAGATTGACTGGATATTTTTTCTCCCGACAGGAATAGGTAAATTCCGGGCTCTTTTAGCCAAATCCTTTTCATCATCCGTAAGCTCTGTACTAATAGAGAGGAGCATGTCTTTCTGGAACTGTGCATTAACTCTTTCTGTAGTAATTTTGTGTAAAATTCTTGCATTATTTGTCTTAAAAATAGTATATTCTCTAACGAATAATTCCCACACAGCATCTCCGAGATGCGCATAATTTCTAAGGTTAATGGATTCTTGTATCATACCCCGATTTTATCATAAAAACCCCTTTACAAAAAAAATTTATTTGGTACTATAAAATATGTAAATTAAATAAGACTGAATAATCCTCAGTAGCTCAATGGCGGAGCAACCGGCTGTTAACCGGTAGGTTGTTGGTTCGAGTCCAACCTGGGGAG
>CALUQF010000121.1 GCA_944322835.1 Candidatus Gastranaerophilales bacterium
TCCTGAATTAGGAAAGAAAGCTACAATGGTTGCTATCCCGACTACATCTGGTACAGGTTCTGAAGTAACTCCGTTTGCTATTATTACAGATGATGAAACTCACGTAAAATATGCAATCGCTGATTATGCTCTGACTCCTAATATGGCAATCGTTGACCCGAATTTTGTAGATGGTATGCCTAAAGGCTTGACTTCAGCATCTGGTATTGATGCTCTTGTTCACGCTTTTGAAGCTTATGTTTCTAACATGGCTACAAACTTCACTAACTCAAATGCTTTAGAAGCTACTAAGTTAATCTTCAGATACTTAGAAAGATCATATAGAGAAGGCGCTAATGATCCGATGGCAAGAGAAAAAATGCACTATGCTGCAACAATTGCAGGTATGGCATTTGCTAACTCATTCTTAGGATTATGCCACTCAATGGCTCACAAACTCGGTGCAATGTACCATGTACCTCACGGTGTTGCTAATGCGTTGTTATTCAGACAAATTATCAAATACAACTCATCTGATGCTCCGCATAAACAAGCAATCTTCCCGCAGTACAAGTTCCCGAATGCTAAGGCTAAATACGGTCAGATTGCTGATGAGTTAGGCTTGAGCGGAAACAACGATGACGAAAAAGTCGAATTGCTTCTTAAAGCCGTTGATGAATTAATGGATAAGATTGAATTACCAAAATCTATCAAGGACTTCGGTGTTGATGAACAAACATTTATGGATAACCTGGACGAACTTGTTGAATTGGCATTTGACGACCAGTGCACAGGTGCTAACCCGGCATATCCGTTGATGTCAGACATCAAGAAAATCTACATTGACGCATACTACGGTAATGTGTAGAGTAAAGTTAATGGCGCGGTAGTGACCGTCCATATAAATAAAAATAGGACTGATAAAATCAGTCCTATTTTTATGCGTTTAAATCTATAAACCTTTCTTTTTCGCCAACGTTAGTTATTTTAACTTTGTTTACATCAGCGGGATCAAACTGATAAATGTTAGCAGAAGAAAAGAAAGCTCCCCTGTTTTTTGTAGGATATGGGGTAACATTCGATTCTGCACCTTTCGGGAAAAATTTTGCAACTAAACTTTTTACTTTTTCTATTAATGGATTAGGACAGGTTTCCAATTTTCCGGGCGAGCTTTCATACCCGCCGACATTCATCAAAACTTTTGGTTTGTAACTTTTATCAAGGTAATAATCATATTTTTCTAATTGAGTTTCAAGAGCTTTAAGCTGGCCTGCGTTGTTAGTAGGTACGTAGTGCGAAAGTATTGCAAGAGGTTTGCCATCTATGCATTTTGTAATTATTCCTACAGAATTGCAGCCGCAAAGCCCGTCTGTATAAATTGTATTTATACCATTTTCAGAAATACGAGCTGCCGCGCAGCGGTTCATGTCAACATGAACAATACTTTTATCGCCACTTCTTGTCATATTGCCCAAAACCATCTCTGGCATGGACATTACAGCCTCCCTGTTGGCTTTGGAATTTGCTGTTACCTTAGGCACAAATGCGCGTGTTAAATTGATAATCTTACTTACCATATATTTTATAAAACAATATTAATCTAAAAATTGCCATTTTGTTACAAAATGTTTAAAATCTTAAATCGAATATTCAAATGGGAGTATATTAGCGTCTAGAATTAATCTATTATCAATATATTCTGCTTTGTTAATTTTAAGCTTGCAAGGGTGTATGAGTAATTCTGTTTCTGAACCATCACTAAAACATTTAAGAGGTTCAATGTATAAATATTTTACACCTTTTCCTAAAGTTAAATTCCATTTTATATCTTTTTTCATAAACTCATGAGGCTTAAGAGCTGTAGATAAAAAAGAATCCTTTACCATAACCGGCTGTACTTTGTTAAAATAATTTAACACTTTGGTCTGCAAATCGCTATCTTTCCTTGCCATTAGTAATATATGGCTCAAAGGTTTTCCATCTATATCAATAGAGTCAAAAAAAGATAAATTATCATCTCGCCATATAGGAATTTTGCTATCTCTGTCAGTGGAAGTAATACTTGTTTTCTTTAAATATTTAATTAGCTCCCGGACTTCATCATAGTTGCATAATTCATTCATTGGCTCTAAAACAAAGTTTTTTAAATTTGTCCCAACTAATCGAGGAGAGATGTATATATCATCTGGCAGTGGTTTAGTAAACTTTAAAATATGTTTTTCTTGCTCAGGCTCCATATACTGGGTAATTTTGGAATTTTTTATTAATGAATTCAATTTTAATATTTCTTTTTGATATTCTTCCTTTGAGATTCTTCCATTTTCCAGTCTTGTTATAATTCTTTTCAACAATTTGTTTATTTGGGGCAAGAAATTAATTTTTTTAGCATATCCGTCTCCTGCATATTTTATAATTGAGTTAATAATATTAGTTTTATCCCTATCTTCAAAAATTTTAATAAAAGAAGATATTACTGAATCCCAGGTTTCCGGATTAAAGTTCTTAAGCTGTGATGGCAAGTATTCCGTATTATTTATAAAGAATAGCAGTTTTTCGGGATTTTTACGCCAAAAATCAAGATATTTGCCATTGTTTATGTTGGCAAATTGTGTAGCTAAAGATATTTTTTCATCTTCTGTATATGTTTTAAATTGTGCACCAAAACTTTCTAAATCATCAAGCTTTATATCAAAGTTTGGATTTTTGCCTGTAAAATAATCGCTTTTTGCGGCTTGCATAGCAGTTATAAACTTATCAGAAATTTTACCATATTCGGCTTTAAAATATTCTGCATTTTTGATTTTTTCTTTTGCTGATATAAACAAATCTTTTATTTCTTCAAAACTTGCAGGGCTTGTTGGTTTTATATTAAATAAAGCTTTGTTAAAGTCTGATTTTATAGTATTGAACTCTTTACCTTTGAACGCAGGGGCGATATCTTGCTTTGTTCGCCTTGGAGGTGGTGTATTCTGGGGTAAATATTTAATTATATAATAATTTTGTGCTATTTTCATACAATTTTGCCTGTTTAGTAAAAGACTTCTAAAAATATTTTTTGCTATCAAATCTAAAATTTGAACGCCAAGCGTAGCATGTTCCCTCTCCTTACAGGAGAGGGTTAGGGTGAGGTGAAGATTTATATATTAAAATTAATTTATGGACAAAATCTACCATATCGCACGTAATTTAAGAAAAAATAAAACGAGAGAAGAAGATATACTATGGCAATTGTTAAGAAATCGGCAATTTATGGGATTAAAGTTTAAGCGCCAGTTCCCAATAGGAAATTATATTGTCGATTTTGTGTGTGAGGAGAAGAAGCTTGTAATTGAAATAGATGGCGGACAGCATAATATTCCGGATAATGTAAAGGCTGACAAGGTAAGGACAAATTATATAAATAGTAAAGGGTATAGAGTTGTAAGATTTTGGAATAATGATATCAATCAAAATATTGAAGGGGTGTATGAGACTTTGTTAAGTATGGTAAGGGATTGACACCTCACCCTAGCCCTCTCCTGTAAGGAGAGGGAACGCTTAAATTCGTTAAATAAAGAGAAAGCATAGAAGAAATTTGCTTTATAAAATATTTACGCCGGACTTTCTTTTTGGTACGCTTAAGATAATAATAGTAAGGGGATTTAAGATATGACTGAAATAAGACAAGAATTTATAGAACAGGCAAAACAATTAACCAGAAATGCAGAGGTTTTACCAAACGGATTTGAAGAATTGGCAGCAAAGCTTCAGCATGCGCATGATACAAATACACCTCTTAGAATAAAATTAGGTATGGATCCGACAAGACCGGATTTACACTTGGGGCATACTGTTGTTATGAGAAAATTGCGTGAGTTTCAAAGGCTCGGGCATAAGATAGTATTGCTTGTCGGCGGTGCTACTGCTATGATAGGCGATCCTTCCGGAAAATCAGAAACAAGACCGGCATTAACTAAAGAACAGGTAGAAGAAAATGCCAAGACTTATTTTGATCAGATGTCAAAGGTTATAGATATATCTGATGCAGAAGTTGTTAATAACGCTGATTGGCTTCATAAGATGTCATTTACTGAACTTCTTCAGCTTGCAGGAAAAGTTACGGTAGCACAGATGATGACAAGAGATGATTTTGCAAAAAGATATGCGGAAGGAAAGCCGATTGCGATTCATGAATTCTTTTATCCTTTAATGCAGGCTTATGATTCTGTCGCAATTGATTCTGATATTGAGCTTGGCGGGACTGATCAGAGGTTTAATACGCTATTAGGCCGCGACATTCAAGCAGCTTATGGCAAAAAGTATCCGCAATTAGTTATGATGCTTCCGCTTCTTGAAGGAACAGACGGAGTTGTTAAGATGTCTAAGACTTATCCGGAACACTGTATTTCTCTAACCGACAGTGCTAAGGATATGTTTGGGAAACTCATGAGTATTCCGGATACGTTGATTACACGATACTATTCACTATTAACAGATGTACCGCTTGCAGAACTTATTAAAATGGACGAGCAAATTGCATCCGGTTCAATTAATCCGCGTGATATAAAAATGGAATTAGCACATATTATTACGGAAGAGTATCACGGAAAAGAAGGTGCAGACAAAGCTCAGGAAGATTTTATAAATGTTGTATCCAACAAGGGAATACCGGACGACATAGAAAGTGTTAAAATTGAATCCGAAGGGGTAAATATACTGGATTTACTCGTAAGACTTGGTTTTGTGCAAAGTAAAGGTGAAGCCAAGCGTCTGATACAAGGCGGCGGGGTAAAATTAGATGGTGAAAAGCTTTCGGATATGTCGTATATGGTTAAACCGAATATGGATGTGGTATTACAGGCAGGCAAAAGAAAGTTTGCTAAATTAGTATGATATATAATAATGTTTTGGAGACTATCGGCAACACTCCGATGGTAATCTACAATGATAATATATGGTTAAAATTGGAATATTTTAATCCTTCAGGTTCAATAAAAGACAGGGCTGCTTATTCAATGATAAAATCTGCAATGGACAGAGGTGAAATTGATGAGAATACTGTAATTATAGAACCAACAAGCGGAAATACAGGCATTGGGCTTGCAATGGTTTGTGCTGTAATGGGTTTGAAGCTTATTATCTGTATGCCTGAAAACATGTCGGAAGAGCGTAAAAAAAGTATTTCGGCATACGGTGTAGAACTTGTCTTAACTCCTGCCGTAGACGGAATGCAAGGCGCTGTAGATAAAGCTAAAGAGCTCAAAACCATTTACCCCAACAGTTGGATTCCAATGCAGTTTTCTAATTTAGATAATCCGGAAGCACATAAACAGACAGCACAGGAAATTCTTAATGATTCCGGGAATACAGTAGACATTGTTGTAGCAGGAATTGGAACCGGCGGAACCGCATTCGGGCTAAAGAAGTATTTAAAAAATTCTATGGTATTTGGTGTAGAGCCTGCCGAAAGTCCTCTTTTTACGAAGGGATACGCAGGAGCTCATAAAATACAGGGGATCGGTGCAAATTTTATTCCGGAGATTGCTAATTTGTGTGAACTTGATGGAATCCTGACTGTAGAAGGTGATGAAGCAATCAGAGAAGCAAAGGAGCTTGCGCATTCACACGGGATTTTTTGCGGGATTTCAGGCGGAGCGAATCTTTATGCGGCAAAGGAACTTGCTAAAAAATATCCGGAAAAACTAATTGTAGCAATAATTCCGGATAGCGGCGAAAGATATCTATCTGTCTGGTGATGTTACAGTAGTGGCGAGCATTCAGCTATTCCTTAAGAAGTTCAAAATTACAATTAGTTATAAAAAACTAAGGTATACTTTAGTTTAATGAAATGCCTGCCGGCCAATTTTCTACGTGCGTAGCTTTTGAGGCTCACGCCAAACCGGTAATTACCACTATTGAGGCAGGCCTGAAGTAAACAATACCAGCTAGTAGTTTTACGAAATACCTGCCGGCCAATTTTCTACGTGCGTAGCTTTTGAGGCTCACGCCAAACCGGTAATTACCACTATTGAGGCAGGCCT
>CALUQF010000122.1 GCA_944322835.1 Candidatus Gastranaerophilales bacterium
CCAATACGCTTGAGAGGTTTTTTATATTCGTAATCTGTTCAATAAGCTGGTTTGAAGAATTTGCCACATAATCTTCCTGTTTCTCAAGCGAATCTTTTAAACTATTTTCAAAAATAGCAAGTCTATCAGTGATATTTGAGAAAATTGCATTATTCGCAGACACGTTATTCTCATCAATTTGAGCTACAACTGCTTTTAATGCGGAAATATCATTTATAACCTCGTTAAAATTCTTTTCACACAAGCCGGACATAGCTGTATATGTATCTTTTAATTTAGCACTCAAATCATCTGCAAAACTTGAAATATTATTCAATGTACGTGTTACATTGACTTCAGTTAACTGAGTAATCTTATCTGCCGCGTTACTAATTTGAGTTTTTAGCCCAAGCTCGGTTTTATTCAAATCCGTTCTTAAATTTTCAAAATTAACAGCTATATCAAGAGCCTTCAACTCCGAATTAATTTTCTCTATTTCAACCTGTGCATCCACAAAAGCATTTTGTAAATTTATAGAACCTGTCGAAACATCTTTCAAGATAGTTTCCAAAGAAGACTTAAATTCTTCAAAGTTTTGATTTGTAGATACATCACTTACCGCATTTTCAAGCTTTGATAATTCAGCCAGTATTGTTTTTGTATGCTCATCATCATTATCAGATATCAGAGTTTTAAGCCCGGCTATAATGTTTACGGAGGCATCAATCTTTTCTGATAGATTATCTATTTTATAATATTTATCGGCTAAATTATCAATTGAACTTACTAATTCATGGTTTTGAGCAACTAAATCACTAATCCATTTTTTTGCACTTCCTACATCTTCCTGTGTTGCAAGTGTACGCATAGCATCTTCTATTTGCAAGTTTTTCTTATCCAGCATCTGAAGAGCTGATAGAATTGTATTCGAAGAATTTACTATATCATTAAGATCAGCTCCGAATTTTGAAATAGTTTCAGACTGATCTATACTTGAGATTGTTTTAATTAATGTTTTAAAATTTTCATTTAAACTTAAAACAATTGAATCAAATCCGTTATTCAAATGATCTAAATCTGTTTTTAATACAGAAATACTTTTAATAATATCTTTTTTCTGAGAATCATCCGAACGCATCGCATCAAGACGAAGAGTAATGTCTGTTAAAGTTTCTTTTTGTGAAACAACCTCTCGTGAAAATACAGAAAGATTTGTGGCAACAATATCAAACAATTCTTTGGCTTCGCTTGATTTTAAGGCGTCAGAACTATTTTTAAGAAGATTGGAAAAGAGAGATTCTATCGCTCCAAACTTTGAAACAAGAACGTTATGGCGTTCATCCAGGCTCTGTTTTAATTCAGATAAAAATATCTTTATCAAATCAATATCTTCTTCTGTATTAATTTTTTCAAGTTTTGAATTGATACCGCTAAGAAGCTTATCGACATCAGATGTATTCAAGATTCCTTGTGCTCTTATTGAATTCAATAAAGTTTTTATTGTATCAAAGTTCTCTGCTATCTCCGAAAAATTATTTATTTCTGCCATATACTTACTCTATCCCACATTCTATATTCATCACTAATTATATACTAATATAAACATAGTGACAAATACCAATTTTTTTTCTAATATTAAGATATGAATTATATATTTTTTATTCTAATAGTTTTGTCTATTGTAACAGGGATTTGTAACAATACTTTAGAAGAAGTTACAAACTCCATGCTTGCGGCATGCAATACCGCAGTAAAAATTTCATTTTCGCTTATCGGAATTATGGCATTTTGGCTGGGGATTATGCGAGTTGCAGAAAAATCAGGATTAATAAAAATCATATCAAAACTTATCAACCCTTTGGCTAAAATATTATTTAAAGATGTAAAGCAAGAAAACCCTGCAATAGGCAATATTGCAATGAGCCTTACTGCAAACGCATTAGGACTTACTAATGCCGCAACTCCTATCGGATTAAAAGTTATGCAGGAGCTGCAGGAAGAAAATCCGCAAAAAGATAAGGCAACTGATTCTATGTGTATGTTCTTGGGAATGAATACAGCCGGTTTTCAAATTATACCGGCAACAGTCATTGCTATTCTTGCAGGTGCAGGGGCTAAAAATCCTACAGATATTATAATACCAACGTTTATAGTTACAACACTTTCTTTTATTACAGCAATTATAGCATCACTTATTCTAAAAAAACTTTGGAGAAAATATGATTGAAAAAATTTCTTTATATATTCTCCCATTTATGATTATAAGCATACTTACAGCCGGAATTATAAAAAAAGTTCCCGTCTATGAAGAATTTATTGAAGGCGCAAAAGACGGTTTTAAAGTTTCTATAGCAATCATACCCTACCTTATAGCAATAATTGTTGCCGTTTCTATGTTTAATGCTTCAGGTGCTATAGATATGCTTAAAAATTTCACATTCGGATTAATTCCTCCGGATATAATACCATTAGTCATTACAAGACCACTGTCCGGTTCTGCGGCATTAGGAGTTTTTTCAAACATTGTGAATTCAATTGGACCTGACAGCTTTACAGCAAAACTTGCCGCTATTATGGTAGGGAGTTCGGAAACAACATTCTATGTTTTAGCCGTATATTTTGGCTCTATCGGAATAAAAAAGCTAAGGTATGCTGTTATAACAGGGATCATCGGAGATATTACGAGTATTGCATTAGCAATTTGGGTGGCATATCTGTTTTTTCGGCCCATAAACGTGTAGTTTTCATACAATTACTGCATTCATCCAGTTCTTGCTTTACAAGAACTGCAAAATTAATATCAATAAAATTTATTTTTTCTAATTTTTCGACGTTAAAATCACTGCTACCGCAATTAGTACAGTAATTTGATTGTGGAACAACCCTGTTATTTTTGACTACAGCTCTTAGTTTTACGCCACAACAACTGCAGCGTGTAATATACCACTGGTTCTTTACTAATTTCCCGCAATCAGGACAATAAGCTTTATCAACATCGGGTGCTATATGTTCATGACAACATTTTTTAGTAAATAGATTTATTAATAACATTTTTTAAGACCTCACTATTACCTAGTTAATAAATATTTTTTTAAAATCAAATTAATGTAAAGATTTATTACAATATTTAAAATTTATATCAATTTTGGACAAGAAAAATTCTTTATATATATAAGGATATTTTATTCAAATATACATTTCAAAACTCAATAATTTTAACTTTATATACATTTCTAAACTTATTTTACTACACTTCACACATTAAAGTTTTTAGAGTCGATGAGACTCTTTTTTTTTCTCATTTTATCTCGCCAAGACATATCAGATTTTATATATGAGTGATTTTGCAAGTTTTAAGCAATGAGCAGAATTAATAAACATTCGGCTATTGTAATAATTTTTTGTTTTTGATAATTTAATTGTGTGTGTTTTATATTATTAAAACATTTGTAAAATTATGTTAAGTTCATGCGATGAAACTAGCAAAAATTTGTTTTTTAAGGACTTTTAATATATAGAAGACCAGATGGGGTTCGTATGATTAAAGCAATAAATCTAGCAGACAACAACAGTGTAAAATTTGGCGCAAAGCAGGAAGAAAAGCCGGCTAAACCTGAGTCCAGAATTCTTCCCAATACTTTACAGACAAGAATTCATCAAAAATTCCATAAAACAACAAACGCATTTTTAGAATACCCTATTAAAGGCTTAAAGGGTGACGTTAACTCTGATTTTTATGAATTTTTATCAATGGGCATAGTACCTTATCTTGCAGGCAGCGCAATGTTCATGCTGATGTTCAATCTTATCGGCAAATTAAGCCCTAAATCAAAGGTTTTGGCTGGTATGAACGGCAACAAAATGGCGCTTGGTGTTGTTCTTTACGGGCTATTTAAGACACTTTCCAATGATCTTGTAACACGCCCTGTATACTGGGGGACGGGTGTTGACCTGGAACTCCCTGTTGAGCACGTTTATTATCCGCTTCCAACTAAACCGGGAGAGTCTGCTGATATTATGCCTCAGATACAACAGAGAAAAGTTTATGACAGCCGTGAATTCTTTAGAAAAGACTTAATCCAAAAAGATATCGGAACAAAATATTATGATAATGTAGCCAAAAAGCTTGGCATGGGCGAAAATCTTAATGACTCAACAACAGAAACAACACCGATTATTCAGAGTATTGTTTCAATGACTAAAACAGCTAAGAGTCTTTCTTCTTATGCTTGGGCTGGTGTCGGAGTCGGACTTGCGGTTCAGGATTCGTGGTTGGATCTCTTTGACGCAATCAAGAATAGAAAACGTCACGTTGCAAAACCAGGAGAAGGTTTCTTCTCTAAGATGGGCAACAGAATGAAAAATATGGGCTCCAATTTTGTTGATATTTCAAAAACATTTGGGAAATCGTTCGGCAAATCCTGGAAAACAATGTGGACAGGCATGCCGGGAACTTCCGGTTTTATGAAACATATGGGCAAAGCATGGCTCTTATTCACGGCAGCTTTAACAGTCGGCAGCACGGCTAATGTAATTTACAGAGCACGTAAAATGGGTAAAGCTGCAACTAAAGATGTTATAGATGATAAAAAAGAAAGTACGGTGATTTAGTATGGCAATAAATCCGGTTCAAGCAAATATAGAAAATACTAAGTCTCACAGACCTTATAAAGATGCAAAAGGCTCTGTTAATACAGATAAATGTCTTAAGCCGCTTGCGCCTCAAGGGCATTTGGTTCACGATACCGTATTATCAGTACCTAAATTCTTTATTAAAGATATTGCATATGATATGAAAGCCGTAAAAGACGGATTTATGGGTAAAGCCAATGACCATCAGACAGGACGCCTTAATGATGTAGGCTTAAAGCTTGGCGGTATCGGAATCGCTACGTACTTAGCTTCAAGAACTACAAACCCGATGTTCAGAATAATGGAATACGTTGGTCTCGGCGCTTTCTTAACATCAATGTCATTATTCCCGAAAGCATTTATTAATGTTCCGTCAAGACTTGTACATGGTTTCTCTATCGGAAAAGAATATATTGACGATCAAGGTCGTAAAAAATCCGTATTTCAGGATAGCAACTATATACCGTTCGATATGTACAGAGGCGAATATCCGGGCGAAAATCTGGAAATTATCGGTGATAGAATGGGCATCCCGAGAGGACTTAAGAATCGTGATGAACTCACTAAAGAACAGATGAGAAAAATTGCAACCCAGAATAACACTCTCTGGATGATGACAGCAGGTTTTGTAACTCCGGTTATGACAGCTCTTATATGCTGCGGATTAGAAAAAATCATTGCTCCCGCTCTGGAAAAAGTAAGAAACAGCGAACACGATTCAAGTATTACAAAGCTTCTTGATAGAACTGGCAAAATGTCAACAAAGCTTGCAGATGTTAAGGAAAATAAATTAAGCAAAGAAGTTTCTAAACTTTTAAGCAACTACAAAGACAAAGAACTTCCTAAAGCTGAGTTTGAAAACCTTGTAGAACTTCTCTCAAAAGACCTAGATTCTTATGCAGCAGAAGGCATAAGGGCCGATTTAACAAATATTTTGATTAACAATAAGAAAGCTTTTGTTCTTAATGATAAATCAGCAGAAGAAATTTCTTCTATGATAAAAGCAGGGCTTCCGATGCAAAACAAGAAAACTATGGAAAATGTATTCTGCGTATCGCCGGAGGAACTCAAAAATGTCTTTAAAGATAATGAAATAGTTACTCCTGAAGAGCTCCACAATATTAAAGGCAAACTTAAAGAGTTATTTGACAGCAAGATTGCAAAAGAGCCTGCCGAAAATCAAGCTTATTTGAAATCAGTAAGAAATAATATCGTAGAAAAAATATCTAAGAAAATTCAACAAACGCCTTCTCGTCTTGTATCTGAGGCTGATATCAATGATATTACAAACTTAGCAAAAGTTATGGGCGAATTTAAGACAAACGCTAAGGCGCTTGATAAGAGCAAAG
>CALUQF010000123.1 GCA_944322835.1 Candidatus Gastranaerophilales bacterium
AAACGTAAATACTTTATATATATGTAAGAGATATTTAATAGAGAGAGTGATAAAAATGTTACAAACATACGATGCAATTGAAAGAAATAAAAAACCGGCTGGATCTTTAGAAATACCTGAAGGATTTCATACATATTACTTAAATAAACAAGACAGACAGATGAGATTCAACAACGGCGGCGACCCGATTTACGCTATTTTCGATAAGATTGATAATAGACCTCTTTCTAAGATTGCAAGAGACTTTGTAAAAGAATTAAAGGATGACTCTATCAGATTTATCTCTACTTTAATTAAATAATCATAATAACAAGCATTAAAATTGCAGATACGAAAGAAGAAATTCCGACAAAAATCCAAAATAGTGAAACGCCACGTTTATCACTCTTCTCTCTAGGTTTCATTGTATAAGATTGTTTGACGGAATTTTTGGTTTGTTTTTTATTTTGTTTTTTCTCTGTTTTTAATTCGGTATATTTTTCTTTAAGAGACGGCTCTCTTGTAACTAAAAGCTCAATATCGTATTGTTTTTTTAAAATACTCCGATTTGCTTTTTTATAAAAAACCGCATAATTTATAGCCGCCTCAAAAGCCCTTTGCAAGCATTCTAATGCCAGAATTCCGTCTTTATTAACTTTAGCCGCGTGTACTGATATATTTCCTTGTTTTTTTAGAAAATACAAATCATCAACAAATTCTTTTTCCGGAATACTGACAGCTTTGTCCTTCAAAGTTGCGAGCATTTCATCAAAACTTTCGTCATACAATCGCGCTCCGACAACAGATTTGCACATCTGCTCTCCAAATCTTCTGGTCTGGCCCATACACTGCTCAAAAAATTCCGATGCATAAAGTTTTTCCGCCTCGGAAATTATTTCGTACAAATCTTTATCAATCTTTTTTAAAAAATCAAAGTTAGCCACCTGATTATTTTACCACAGATACGGAAGCAACTTTGTTTTCTTCAAAAAATTATGTTATAATAGAATTAGAGCTATGAAATCAGTTAAAGAAATATCAGTAGAATCAAAGATTCTGAAAAGATTACAGAACAACCCTAATTGTCTTAAACTGGTGCATTATTTGTTTGATGATGAAGAACTGCAGGAAATGCAGGATTATGCAAACAATGTATCAATTAAGCGCTTAGGATACAATGACCACGGGCCTGTACATATGAGACAGGTTTGCGCAAATGCAATCAAAATGCTTAATATTCTTCATGAATGCGGAATAAAGACATCTCTGGAGACAGAAGAAATCGGAACTTTTGAGGATAGCATGTGTGCTGTAATCTTGGCCGGATTGATGCACGATTTGGGTATGATGATAGGACGGCAGGGGCATGAAGAAATGTCTGTTATTCTGGCTAAACCTTTGATTGAAAGAGCTTTAATGCATGTATTTCCGGATAATCTCCACAAACGCGTAATTATCCGTTCAATCGTAATTGAAGCCATTATCGGCCATATGTCCTCAAGAAAGATTCATTCTACAGAAGCAGGAATTATCCTGATAGCTGACGGGTGCGATATGACAAAAGGCAGAGCAAGAATTCCGCTTTCAATCAATACTACTCCGAGAGTAGGCGATATTCACAAATATTCTGCAAACGCTATTAACAGAATAAGAATTCAACACGGCGAAAAGAAACCGATTAAAATTTCTGTAGAAATGTCAGCAGATGTCGGGTTCTTCCAGATAGAAGAAGTTTTGTTTGCAAAAATTGATGCCAGCCCCGCAAAACAATATGTAGAATTATATGCAGGAGTAGAAGGCGAAGAGCCTAAGTGTTATTTGTAATATAAGGTTAATGTTGGGTTTCACCCAACCTACAGAACTACGCCAGGCGTGGAGCCTGCCCTCCCCTTGTGGGAGGGTCAAAATCTTTGATTTCGGGGAGGGGGCCTATACAAATATTGAACTAGTTTTTTACCCCTAAAAATTATCTTGAACAGCAGTGGGGTAGACTTTAGGGTACAAATCGTCTATGATACAAGTATATTAAAATTTGGAAGAGAAAGGTTCGGATAATGAAAATAGCTGTAATTTCAGATATACATGGCAATATGGAAGCAATAGAAGCTGTTATGAAAGATATTGCGGACAATATGTGCAACAAAATTTTTGTACTGGGAGATTATGCAATGGCAGGGCCTGAACCAAATGAAGCAGTAGAGTATTTTATGAAGAGAAAAGATAACCCTGTTTTTAAAATGATTCAGGGTAACACAGATTTGATGATTGCAGATTATTCAGAAGAGCTGTATAGTGACTTGAAAGAAAAAGCTCCTGTCATGGCAGAAGCATTAAAAGATGATGCTCAAATTTTAAATCCTGTTGAAAAAGACTTTTTAAAAAATTTGCCTATTCAGCTGGAACTAACAGAAGGAGGAGTAAAATTCCTGCTGGTACACGGTTCGCCGAGAAGAAATAATGAAGATATTCTGCCGGATACTCCTGTTGAGGAAGTAGAAAACATGCTTGAGAATGTAGACGCAGATGTTATTTTATGCGGGCATACCCATATTCCATGCGGTTTCCAGACCACCAAAAAACAAACTGTTGTCAATGCGGGAAGTATCGGACGTCCTTTTACACCAGAGCCCAAAGCTTGTTATCTGACAATTACTGTTGAGAATAAACAATGTGTATTTGAGCATCATTTTGTTGAATATGACAAAGAACGTGCTTCGGAAAAATTAAGCAAAAGAGAATTTAAGGGTGCTGACAAGCTTGCAGGCATGCTTATTGACCCCAAAACAAGACATTTTTAATAAATATGAAAAATTTCCGGACAAATATATTTAATTTAATAAAAGCATTGCTACCTTTTATAGGTATGTTTGTGGTCATTGCTGCTTTTCATTTTACTGATTGGATATTTTTTAAATTTTATCCGCCGGTTGTTAATTTCGGTTTATTTGTAATATTTTTTTCTTCTACGTTCAGAGAAAAAACAATTATTCAAAAAATAGCGCTTTCAATGGAACCTGATGCCAAACCGCCGGTTTTGGATTATACCAGAAAACTGACTTATGTCTGGTCAGGATTTATGTTTATAAACTTTTTGATATCAGTTGTCACAATATTTATGTCCAAAGAAATCTGGGCAATTTATAACGGATTGGTATCTTATATTTTAGTCGGCATAATATTTGGGGTAGAATATATTGTAAGAATTAATTTTAAGAGGAAATATGACTGCTAAATTTTACGATTATTTTTCCGGTAATGATTATGACAACAGAGTCGTTTTCAAGGATGCGCAGAGAGGGTATACAGTATGGGATGTAAAGCAAATACTCGAAAAAAAACTTGAAGCCGGAGATAATTTTAAAGGTATAATAAATTTTCTGACTAACGTTATTAAGGATAAAAATTATATAACTAAAATTTATACGAGCGGTTCAAGTGCTAATAATCCTAAATGTGTTCAAAAATCAATGAAAAATTTTTTGGATGAAAGCCAGGATATATGGAATGAACTTGGTTTAGAAGAGGGATTGGAATTTATATCTACAACAACAATAAATCATCTTTTTGGTTTGTGTTTTCAATTGATTATACCTCTGGATAACGGATGCATAATTAATTTAGACCGGATAAGCTATCCTGAAGATTTAAAAATAAAAAATTCCGTTCTTATAACAACTCCGTCATTTTTAGATGCATTAAGAAAATATGATGCCTGTCCGGAAGTTAAGCCGAAAGTTATTATATCGGCGGGAGCACAGTTAAGCCGTGAAACCTTCGATTATGCTCTTAAGATATCCGAACGTGTTATAGATTTGTACGGAAGCACTGAAACGGGCTCTATTGGCTACCGGGAAAGGCCTGACGGGAAAAAACTCAAACTTTTCAAGGGGATTAAAATATTGGAAACAAAAGAAAATGGTACACTAATTAAAACTAATTATTCTTACGAGTCCTCTCAAGAGTTGGCTGATAGAATAAAACTTTTGAATGAAGAAGAGGTTGAACTTCTCGGGCGTTGCGACAGGGTTTTAAAGGTTCAGGAAAAAAGAATCAGAGCCGACGAGATTGAAAATGAAATAAAAAAACAAAATTTTGTAGAGGATTGTTTTTGTTTGGATACCGGAGGAAAAATCGGAGCACTTTGCGTTTTAACCAAAGAAGGTTTGGATTTTCTTATTCAAGAAGGAAAACTGGAAATTGTTAAACAGCTAAGATCAGCTCTGAACAATAAATTTGAAGTAGTTCCGCAGAAATGGAAGTTTTTTGATAAAATACCCGTAAATGAGCGCGGTAAAGTTAATATCGAAAAAATAAAAGCAATTTTTGGTATAAACCTGAGTCTACCGCTTGTTTTGTCAAGAAATATTGCAGAAGATAGAGCAGTATTTGAGCTTTGTTTTTTACGAGGCAGCAATTTTTTTCAGGGGCATTTTGATGGACTGCCGATATTGGCCGGAGTTGTACAATTGTTTTATGCTGATTTTTTTATAAAAGAAGCTTTTAATATAGAATGCAGGCAGGGACAAATCAGAAGGATTAAATTTTCTAATATAATTAAACCCGAAAAGAAACTAAAACTTACACTAAGCCGTACTGAAACCGGAGTAAACTTTAAATTTGAAGATGACAATTTAACTTATTCAAGCGGAA
The DNA here is from genome assembly GCA_944322835.1 of Candidatus Gastranaerophilales bacterium. Taxonomy (GTDB): domain Bacteria; phylum Cyanobacteriota; class Vampirovibrionia; order Gastranaerophilales; family Gastranaerophilaceae; genus CAG-196. The sequence continues at coordinate 4,630 of CALUQF010000123.1, forward strand.
TTTTCCCGATAAAAAACTATTTATAGGATAATATTTATATGAAAAAAATAGTAACTAAATATCAGATAAAAGTCCAATTTTATGATTTAGATCCAATGAACATTGTCTGGCATGGAAATTACGTTAAGTATATAGAGGCAGCAAGGTGTGATTTTTTTGAAAAATTAAATTACACATATAAAGATATGTACAAAGACGGAATAATGTATCCTATTGCCAAAATGGATTTAAAATATATTAAATCCGCAAAATTTGGTGATAAGTTGACTGTCGAATGTATCTTAAAAGAGCTTGAACCGGCAATACTTATTAAGTATAATATATATTCGGGCAGAGATAAAATTCTGACAGCAAGTACAATGCAAATGGCCGTTAATGCAAAAAATGGTGAAACTTTGTATAACGCACCGAAAAGACTAATTGAGGCAGTTAATAATTATGAATAATAAAATAACAGGTATATTTTTATTTGGATTAATAACTTTACAAGTTCAGGCAAATGTATTTGATTATCCGGAAAAATTAGAGAACATTGCACCTAAAATTCCGGAATATCAAAGTGTTTCCTGTAAATTTATTCAGGAAAAATTTTTGCCGAAATCAGATATTATGCTTAAATCCTCCGGAGATTTCAAGTATGAAAAAGATAAAGGGGTGACTTTTTATACAATTTATCCTATAAAAAGTACAACCTCTTATACCTCAAGGGAATATAAACATATTAATAATGTAATTTCCGCTATATCAAATAAATCGTATTCTAAATTAGAAAAAGATTTTCAATTTTTCTATGAGGATGGCTGGAAATTAGGTCTTGTACCGAAAAAAAACTCACAAGTATACAGATATGTTAAATCTATTGAAGTTGAAGGCAATCCTGATATGATAACAAAAATTGTTATCCAAACTGTTGATTCAGGCAAAACAAGCATCCGATTCAAAAATTAGCAATAGCATTTTATAAAAGCTTTTTAATATAACATTGCTATTCATACAAAATTATGTTAGTTTGTCAGTATGCAGATTGTTTCAGAAACGATAGAAATACCAAATAATCACGCACCATCAGTAGAGTATATAGAACGTGAGTTAACAAAACGCAACATTAATCCCTTAAGATGGGCAGTTGTCCATGTTAGTGATACAATATATACAGTAAGTGTTGCCAATTTAAAGGAATAGGAAGGTGTTTATGAACGCTACTCGTTTAAAATATGATATTAAAGATATTAATCTTGCGGACCAGGGGAAAAATAATATAGAATGGGCAATGAAAGACATGCCTGTTTTAAGAAAAATAAGAGAAAGATTT
>CALUQF010000124.1 GCA_944322835.1 Candidatus Gastranaerophilales bacterium
AGGCTCGCTAGAGCCATACAGGATATGGAATTTTGATGTTTAAATCTTTCTTTTCTTACATTGTTATAGATATTGCGAAGTGTCTTCTTCATCTTTGTTCCTACGGATTGCCCCCTCACCGCATCCGTAGTTTTCGCCAAATGCTCAAACACGGCTGCTCCTCTCCCGCAGGGAGAGGGAGTGCTTCACTCCTCACGCTTCGCACATTTACCCCTCACGCATTTACCCCTCACACAAAATTTTGGCCTCTCACGGGCTGTTTTTACGGATAGAAACTTTCTATCCGTTTTTCTTTATGCAGACTGATGTACAACATATTATCTACTCGACAAAATTTATGAGGTGTGGTTTTAGCCTGCGGGTGTTTACGTTATACTTAACTTATGAATATTGACGAAAAATATATGTGCAAAAGCTTTGCTTTGGCCCTATAAGAAAAATGCAATAAACAGATTGGGTAAAACCCACAATAATTTTTAATGTTCACAAATTCCTCCAACCATAGTTTTGTTTTAGACAGTAGTACCCGTAGCGAGAACCATCCGGATTTGTAACAAAATTTGTCCGCGAATTGTATAAAAGATACAAGAACTCCTATTCCAAGGGTTTGCCAAAAATCAGCCTCATGCCGGCAAAGCGCTTGGACAGCGTTACTTTAAAACCTTTTATTATGTCGTTTATATTTAGTACTACTTTGTTTGCATTTTTTATCAAACAATTTAAAAGCAGGACAGTTTCGCTGTCAGCCCTTTTGGTAAGAAGCGCTGTGTTTGACGTTGTTAATTCAAGATTTCTGGTAATTAATTCTATATTAGAAAATGTATTATCAAGAATTTTGGGTTTGGCTGAGCGGTTTAAGCCTTTGGAAACATTTGCAATATTATCAGTTGCGACAGTTAAATTTCTTGTTGTTATAGCAAGATTTTCGCCCGATTCTTTGAGTGACGGTCTTAAATCTACAAGAATATCATTTGCGGTATGAAATAAGTCAGTAAGAGCTTTCATTGTTTCTCCTGCATCTTCTACTGTTTCACTCAAATTTTCACTTAAGTCATCTAATCCTCCGGAATCCGCCTGGTCTTGTATGAAAGATGCAAAATTTACTCCTTTTGTCCCTTTTATTTTGTCATGATTTTTCAGGTATCTGACAGATGGCATATCCGGATAAATTAGTTCTATATAATCGTGTTTATTTTTTGTTTTAACTTTTGCTGTTATATTATCCGGCAGGGAAAAATTATCCATATGCAGGTTCATATCAACATAAGTTTGCGTAAAATCTTTTGAAGGGTAGATTCTGGTAGAACGTCCCAGACGAAAGCCTTTGTAGTAAACGTTGATATTATGCGGAAAAGGTTCAAGTTCATCAAAAACAGCTGTTACTTTAAGATTATTTAAACGGTAAATTCCGTACCATATCCCCGCAATTGAAATTAATACTGCAATAAAAATAATCAGAAGTTTATTCATATTCTGATTATTTTTAAAATAGTAAATTTTATAAATTAGTCAGTTTGGCAGAATTAGAATTTTCTCGGGTTTACCCCGCGTCTCCAATTCGATTCAATCTGTTCAAGCGATATTCCCTTTGTTTCAGGAACAAAGAAGTAGACAAATATAATACAGAGTATTGACACAATACCAAACAGCCAGAATGTCCAGGCCCCGCCTATTCTATGCAGTAAAACAGGAAAGCTTCCGACTACAAAGAAATTAAACGCAAAGTTTGAGACAGTACAAATGCTCATAGCAATTCCCCTTATTTTGAGCGGAAAAACTTCTGATACAAGAATCCAGCCTATCGGGCCTAAGCTCATGGCAAAGCAGATAATATAAGTTACAAGGCTTCCCACTGCAACCCATTTCAGGCTTGAACCTAAGGCTCCTGCAAACGCAAATGAGGTTCCCAGCGCAAATAAACTTAACATAACACCTGTAAGTCCAAAGTACAAGAGCGGTTTTCTGCCAAGTCTGTCCGTAAAAAATACCGCGACTATTGTCATTACAAAGTTTACGACTCCGATTCCGGTCGTTGCGTATATTGCGGTTAGATTACTGTCAAAACCGGCTGTCTTAAAGATTGTAGGTGCATAATAAATAATTGTGTTTATACCTGTGCAAATCTGGGCAAACATTATTCCGATACCTACTACAAAAGGCATTATCATCCACTTTTTGAACCGGAATTTGTTATCATTTCCGCTTTCAAGTGTATTTTTTATATCTTCGATTTCTTTATTAGTATCTATGTCCGGTTCAATTTTATTGAAGACTTTCTTTGCTTCATCTTCTCTGTTTTTGCTCACAAGCCATCTTGGAGTATCTGACATGAAACACATTCCGATAAATAATATAAGGCCGGGAAGTACGCCTGCAAATAGCATCCAGCGCCAATTATATACAGCTTGAGCGAATACGGCATTTATGAAATACGAAAATAATATTCCGGCAGTTATTGCCCACTGGTATAGAGAAACAAGCGTGCCTCTTAAATTTTTAGGTGAAATTTCGGATAAATAAAGAGGTACAACGAAGTTTACAATCCCGACAGCAAAACCTACAAAAATCCTTGAAATTATAAGTACATAAACATTTGGAGCAAAAGCACACAGTATTGAGCCTAAAATAAAAATTACAGCAGTTGCCATAATAATCTTTTTGCGTCCGAAAATGTCCGCTAAAATCCCGTTAGTTGCGGCACCTATTACAGCCCCGATTAAAACGGAGCTTACCAGAAAGCCCTGCAGAGTATCGGGTAAAATCCAGGTTTCATTAATAAATAACAGCGCACCTGAAATTACGCCGGTATCATAACCTGATAACAATCCGCCCAATGATGCTACAATTGCTACTATATAAAGCCAAATGTATTTCATATAAACACCTCTATAATATATTATTCCACATTTTATTTTTTTATAACGCTATTTTTTTAAGAATTTCATCACAATTTTCAATATCGAAATGGACAGCTTTGAAAAGAGCTGTTATAAACTGTTTGATATCACGATTTGAAGGCTTTTTGTTATCATATGATATATAGTATAAATCCATGGGAAGTCCGCCTTCATTATTGGGGTAAATATAATTTACGTCTAATTTTTCAGCTCCGTATTTTTCATAAAACTTAATCCGCCTTAATGTATTTTTATCCAGAGGATTAGGCTTTTCTACCTCTAGAAAACACCCGCGTTTATGAAAAGCCTGCTTAAGATTTTCAAGGATTCTCCCGCCAAATCCTCTGGAATGAAACTCTTTAAACACTGCAACATAGTCAATAAAAATAAAATCTTCTGTTTCAAAAAGAATTACATACCCGACAGGCTCGTTTTCTATAACCTGATAAATTCTGTAATTGTCTCCTGCAATTTCCTTTAAATGCTCATACGTTTTTAATTCCGCCTTTGGAAATTGAGCCTGCATATCTTTATAAATACTCTCAAATTCTAATGTTTCTATAAACTCCATAAACTTATTATAACAAAAAACAGCCCCGTTTTCACGAGGCTGTCTTTTAGTATTTATATTCTACGAAATTCTTCCCGGAACAACAACTCCGCCTTTTAGGTTCTTTTTGTAGAACTCAACGTGAGGCTGAAGAACACTGTCTAAAACTTCCGGAAGAGCTCTGTTTTGCATAACAGCTTCTACGATTTCCTGATAAACTGTTGCATATGCTCTTAATTGAGTTACAGCGCCTGCAGCTTGAGGTGTCAACCCCAGTTTTGTTGTCTCAACATACTCTTTGAAAAAAGCGCCTGTTGATTCGTAAGATTTTGTAAGTGCTCCTATATAAGCTTCTGCGTTTTCAGAACAAACTCCGTTATCACATGGTACTGTAAGAGCGAAAACAAGTTTGTTTGCCGGATTAAAATGAGCCTCTGCAGAATGGTGCATAGCATCAGGTACCTTTGCTATTTGTTTTAGAGTATCTTTTACAGATTCATTCTGCATTTGAGCGTGCCAATAGACTGTGTTTTCAAACATAGAGCCCATATATTGATGAACAGAAGCCTCTATTCCGTTTAATTTAGCATCAGCCCAGAAAATACCTTCTTTCAAAGCATCATTCATCTCTAAATCTGCTGTAAGTGAAAGAGTTGAAATCTCTTGGGCAGATTCTAACATAGCTTTCATATCTTCTTTTTTCATTCCTGCATAAGCAAGAGTGAATAATGCGTGGTCATCGAATGCTGAAAATCTTCCGCCAACGTCATCATGGATATACAAATCACCAAGCCAGCCGTTTTCATTTGAAGTTCTTCTAAGTTCGCTCTTTTCAGCGTTCTTGTCTGTTACAGCGATAAGGTGTTTAGAAGCTGATTTTTTAGCTTCATCTTCTGACTGTCCTTTTGCCATATAAGCTTCTTCAAGCATCTTTTGTATTCTTAAAAAACCATCCTTTGTTTCAAAAGTTGAACCTGATTTTGAAGCGATTAGATAATTTGAAGAAAGAACATCATGATTTATCTTAGATAAAAATCTTTCTAAGCTGATTGAATCAACATCTGAATAGAAAAATATTTTATCCCCGCAAATATTCAAACCGTTAATCCCGAGCATATGTTCTACAGTATGTTTAGAACCGCCGATACCAAGAACACTAAGCTTTTCAACGCCTGTCTGTGCTTTAAGTTTTTCAACCAGAGAATAGATATCATCTAATCTTTTAATCTGTTCTTGAGGAAGATTAACCCAGTTTAAGAATTTGCCCGGCTGATTAGCGCGGGAAGAGAATTCTTTTACGAATTCTGAAACTTTTGATGTGTACTTTGAAAAATCAACACCTGTGAATGTTGTTTTTAATGATGAATTTTTAGTTAACATATTAACTCTCCTTTTTTCTATATGATACCATAATAAAATTTACATTGTAAAAATAGGGAGATACAAAAATACAACAATTGAAACTTCAATCTGTCCAAGTTCAAACACATATTAGACTAACGCCAACTTTTTTTAAGAAACTAGAAAAAGAAAGGCGTCTGATATGCCACAAGTATACAGAGCAAGCTTTTTATCCTACAAATACCTTTCACAACAACTGGTATCGCACATCCTAAAAATACGTCAAGCAGAACTTAGAATATTACTTAAAAAATATGAAAGGAAATACAATTGTGAAAGAATGCATCAAAGTTTGAATTATTTGGCACCGATGGAGTATTACTATTTATAGTCCTTGACGATATATCACTTTTGTGGAGTTGCTAGGGCTTTTGCTTTGCGTGCAGCGAGCAGAGGCTGAAAGGGCTTGCGCTTAACAAGACCTGTAATGCCGTTTAATGCGAGCAACCAAGCGGGGTTACAGCCGAAAACTTGTGTCCACGACTAAGAAACCTCATTCCACACTCAAACGGGCTGTATGGGGTGAGGAAAGTGTGTTGGAATAATTAAATCCTATAAAATTTATGCTATAAAAATTTGTTACACTTCTTATTCAATCAACGAGAGCGTTTTCAGCTTTTTTATTCTAATGTGTAGTGAAATGTGTTGCAAAAACTAAAAAAGTGACTTTCAGAAAACCTCTAAAAGTCACTTATATCAATTGGTTGCGGGAGCTGGATTTGAACCAACGACCTTCGGGTTATGAGTGTGCTTCAAAAGTTTTATTAATTTTTATGTTCTTTAATAATATCAATAGATTTGAGCTATTTTTAATAAAAATAAAACTCTATAAGACTACACAAATATTACACAAAAAAATTATTGCAGCGGAACGATGTCCAGCTTATATCCAAGCGGTACAAGAATTTTTAATAATGTATCTATTTGAGGAGCTGTCTTTGATTTTTCCAGCCTTGCTAAATATTCCTGTTTAATATTACATTTTTTGGCAAACTCCGATTGAGT
>CALUQF010000125.1 GCA_944322835.1 Candidatus Gastranaerophilales bacterium
AGCGACATCAACGATTACAATCAACACGAACTTGGCGTCATTAACCTGTCAATCTTACCTTAGAGATGCAACTAAGGGCATGAACACAGCAATGGAGAGATTATCTACAGGTTTCCGGATAAACTCTGCAGCTGATGACGCAGCCGGCTATGCAGTATCTGCCGGAATGGAAGCTAAAATTAACGGTTACGACATCATTGAAACAAACGCCCAAATGGGATTAGACATGTTAACAACACAAGAAGGCGTTTTGGATATCATTAATGATTATCTTCAAAGAATTCGTGACCTGACAATGCAGGCAGCAAACGGAACTTATGGTTCAGCTTCTCTAGACGCTATTGCTACAGAAGTTGTACAGAGAATGGATGAAATTAACCGTTTGTGCCAAATTACAGATTTTAACGATACATACCTTCTTGATGGATCAAGAACAACTGATATTAACCTGCAGGTTGGTTTGTATTCAGATGCAAGATGCGTTATTAAGATGGACGCGTTCTTGTTTGCAAGTGCAGAATCCACAGTAATCTTCGGCTTTGGCTCTGCCGGCATTAAAGATGCAGAAGGTAATGCACAAGGCTTTATGGATTTAACCTGTAAAGATGCCGAAGATGAAGCTAACGGATATATTTATCAAGCACGTGTGTTAGATGCAAACGGACAGCCGGTCTTAGATGCTGACGGCAATGTACAATATCTAGATGGTTACTATAAATCAGCTTTGGCAGCAGCTCTTGCAGAAAACGGCGATATTACATACGCAGGCGGTGGTGCTGCGAGTGCTACAATCGTAGGCGGAGCTTTGTCAATTGAAGCTATGTGCTCTGCTATCTACAGAAACGATAACTCTGCACGTGAATTTATTGACCAGATTGACGTAGCAATTGACAATATTTCTCTTAGAAGTACTAAAATTGGTGCTTATATGAACAGATTAGATTCTGCAATTGAATCAACAGATGTTCAGAGAGAAAACCTTGTTGAAGCTAATTCAACAATCAAGGACGCTGACGTTGCAACAGAATCTTCAAACTACATAAAATATCAGATTCTGCAGCAATCAACAGCAACACTGTTAGCAACAGCTAACCAGATGCCTTCAATTGCTTTGAACTTAATATAATAAAAAACCAAAAAACAATAGAGATAATAAAGGTCCTTTCAATGGCCCTCGGTGTTATGCGCATCGAGGGTTTGCCTTTGGGGGGTAATAAATAAAAGCCGTACCTCTGCCTATCGAAATACAGCTAAAACGATTTTGCTTAAAGAATCTACCCCTTAAATATATGACACCCGCAAGGGTTACCTTAGTGCTGCTATGTTTCCATCCTGACACGGTTCGATATCTTACGCCATCATAACCTAAGTTATCAACAATCCTATAAACATAGGCGGTTTATCTGTACCCCTCACAGCAGGCTCTGCACCCCGCAATCGCTTCGGGTCGAGAGAACGCTACGTCCCCGTGGAGTACGGCAGAGGTAATTGTAACACAGAAACTAACCAATTACAAGCCGTGAGTCATGCAATGAACACTTCCTGCCAATCGGAATAGTAATTTTTTCTTTGTTATGGGTAATTTTAAATCCGCCCGTTACAGGAATGTTTAATCTGTCTGCTAATTCTGTAAAGTATTCTTCAAGCCAAGCAGTATTATCAACATCCAAAAAATCGCCTAAGACAATTCCCTTACATTTTTCCCTGAATTTATTAATATTTACCAACTGCTGGAACATTCTGTCTATCTTATAAACAGGTTCGTTCAAATCCTCTGCAAAGAATATAAAATCTTCATCGGGAATGAAATCTAATCCGCACAGAGAAACTACTGTTGCGAGATTACCGCCCCAGATTATACCTTCTGCATTTCCCTGCTTGTATACTTTTTCCCCTTCAAACTTTAATTTTTCTCCGTTAATAGCTCTCAAAAAATTCGCCAAAGTGAACGAACTTTTCCCCCGCCCCTTGTGGGAGGGGGCTAGGGGGAGGGGTTTTTCAATTTCTCCGAAATCAGAGCATGCCATAGGCCCATGGTAAGTCACCATGCCGGTATTTTTATAAAACATTAAAAGAAGCGCAGTAACATCCGAAAATCCTGTAAAAGGTTTCGGATGCTCTTTAATCACATCATAATCAATTTTATTTACAAGTCTAATTGCGCCATATCCGCCCCTTGCGCACATTATTAAATCAATATCATCATCCTGAAAGAATTTATGCAGTTCTTCAATTTTATCTTCATCATTTCCGGCGAGATATCTGTTTTTATCGAGAATATTTTTAGCAAGCTTAACCTTGAATCCTTGAATTTCAAAAAAAGTTACAGCTCTATTAAGTGTTTCTTCTTCTATAGCACCGGATGGCGCAATTATTCCTATTGTTTTCATAATTTAATTATAGATTACATGTTAACTTTTGTAAATTTTTTTAATAAATAAAGCAATTTTTGAAATTCTAAAGCGTTATTATATATATACAATAAAAGAGGACAGAATTATGGGCGTACCAGGATTAGAACAAAATTATCAATATGGTCAGTACGGCTACGGGCAACAGCCTTTTGGCAGCCTGACCGTAAGTCCGCGCGTAACCCCTTCTCCTTCGGTTGAACCGACAACAGGAATATCTCTTCCCGGACAGGTAGGATATGTCTCAGACGAAGGCGGAAATAAGATTTCCCTCGGACAGGACGGCGTCGGGCTTGCTCATCGAAATCCTAACGAATACGGATTTATGGCAATAGCTTAAGTTAAAAAAAGACCTCAATGATTGAGGTCTTTTTTTTTAGGGGTAAAGGAGCGGGAGGGGGGGGGAATGAATAGGAGAAGTAAGTAATATTTACCCCCGATTTTCAAGCTGTTCAGGATCTTACCGGTAGGAAAGCATAATTCCCAGCAGGTAAGATGCTGAAATACGCCTCTTTCTTTTTTTATATTCTCTCCAACTTACATTTACCCCGCCCCGGCTATTCAGCATGACAGCGTGCAGGTTCTACGCCTGGCGGAGCGCTTCCCTCGCCCCTTGTGGGAGAGGGTAGAATTTCAAGTTGAGCTTTAGCGAAACTTAGAAATTCGGGTGAGGGGTCAGCCAGCAGGGGCAAATGAAAAATATAAAATGAATTTTAAACGAGCTGTTCATTTAAATAATACCGTAATAAGTCAATATTGGGCAGTTATGCGCCTTACAGGAGAGGGAATCGTACTTTCTGTTTTTATTTGGACACTTGTGCCCCAAAAAGGAGGAAGCGATACTATCTCATTTCACAATAGTTCAAAAGATGAGCCCAGTCATTTAGTTTCACACTGCTGAACAAGTACACAATAAAATGTAACCCGGTTGACTAATCAGTAAACTGCCTTTGTGTTGAATATGCAAACTGAAAGAGTTCGGGTTAAATATAATTATTAAATCTTTTTCATACTTCCAGCTATTCTTAATTCCAAGAGCCATTTGGCTCTTTTTTTTTATTTAAAAACTAAGTCTCTCTGTTTCTCGTTTTCATCCATTCGACTTTTGGAAGGTCTGAGACTATATTTCCGTCTTTAAATTTAATTACTCTTGAGCAGTATTCGGCAATATCCGGTTCATGAGTAACAAGAACTATTGTTTTCCCTTCCTGACCGTTAAAACCCCGGTTTAGTTTAACAAAAAACTCCATAACTTCAATACTGGTTTTTGTATCCAAATTCCCCGTCGGCTCGTCTGCCAGAATAAGCGGGGCATCATTCACCAGAGCCCTTGCAATTGCAACTCTCTGCTGCTGCCCGCCTGACATCTGGTTTGGCATGTGAGATTCACGATTTTTTAGGCCTACAATTTCTAAAGCTTCTTTTGCACGTCTGTGGCGTTCTTCCTCTGGAATACCTTTATAAATCATAGGAAGTTCCACATTTTCCAATGCAGATGTTCTTGATATCAGATTAAAACCTTGAAATACAAACCCGATTTTCCGGTTTCTTATAAGCGACAACTCCTCTGCGTTAAGCGAAAACACGTCCACGCCGTCCAGATGATAACTTCCGCTTGTAGGTCTATCCAGAGTTCCCAAGGTATTCATACAAGTAGATTTACCTGAGCCGGATGTTCCCATAATAGCCACAAACTCGCCTTTTTCAACAGAAAAAGATACACCATTCAGTGCATTAAAACTGTCATCTTCTGTTTTATAGGTTTTTACGATATTTTTTAATTCAATCAAAGGCATGAATATATTTTACTACAAAACAAGTTGGTGAGCAGAGCCCCTCATACTTTGTTATTTTTTGTAAGCATTTTTTGCAGCACTATTTGCAAGATATTCATTTATTCCTTTTACAAAATCCATATTTCCAAGCAAAGTTTCTCTCAAGACAATTTCCTTTAAAACTGCTTTATCTTGAGTATTTGCGGCACAGCTCATTCCAGCAACTTTTTCCATAAAAGCTTCCTCTGGAGTTAAAACTTTTTGCGGAATGATTTTTTTGGCTAAACTTTCTGCTATTTTATCTTTACCGCCTTTAAATGCCGGAGCCTTTGTTGTTGTAGTTGTTGCAGAAGCAGTTACAGGAACAGTTGGATTAATTGTTGTCATACTATTTACCTCACACTAATTTTATCACATATATATTAAACCGGCAGAAGCATGAAAATTGCTTATTTTTAGAACTAAATTCATAAATCTTAACAATTTCTTGTGTACATTGAAATATATTTGTGCTAAAATTCAGGTGCTAGGATGTTATAGAAATCATATAAAAAAAGAAGGAGAAATGTATGATTCAAGGTACGAAAGAAAAGAGAGTGTGGCTTTTCCGTCAAGGTAATGCAAACATGCGCAACCTTTTAGGCGGTAAAGGTGCTAACCTCGCAGAAATGACAAACTTAGGATTGCCGGTTCCACCAGGACTGACTATCACTACAGAAACTTGTATGGATTACATCAACAACGGAAACAAAATGCCTGATGGTTTGATGGAAGAAGTGAAATTAGCATTAAAGGATGTTGAAGAACAAGCAGGAAAGAAATTCGGCGATACTTCAAATCCTTTATTAGTATCTGTTCGTTCAGGTGCTAGAATTTCTATGCCTGGTATGATGGAAACTATTCTTAACTTAGGTTTGAACGATGAAACAGTAGAAGCTATGGTTAAATTAACTAACAACCCGAGATTCTGCTATGATTCTTACAGAAGATTCTTAACAATGTTCGGTTCTGTTGCCTGGGAAATGGACAGACAAAAATACTTCGAAGCTGAAGTTGAAAAAGTTAAGGAAAGAGAAGGCGTAAAATCTGATACTGAAGTATCAGCAGAAGGTTGGAAATCTCTTATTCCTATCTACAAAAAGACTATTAAAGAAGTTACAGGAAAAGAATTCCCGCAAGATCCGTATGTTCAGCTTCAAGAAGCTATAGAAGCAGTATTCCGTTCATGGAATATTCCGCGTGCGGTTGCTTATAGAAACATGAACAAAATCGACCACAATTACGGTACTGCTGTTAACGTTCAAACAATGGTATTCGGTAATATGGGCGACGATTGTGCAACTGGTGTTTCATTCACACGTAACCCTGCAACAGGTGAAAACAAGTTCTATGGTGAATACTTAACAAATGCTCAAGGTGAAGACGTTGTAGCAGGTATCAGAACTCCAAAACCGATTGCAGAACTTGAACACGAAATGCCTGATTTGTATAAACAATACGTTGATATTGCTAAAAAACTTGAACTTGGCTATAAAGATGTTCAAGATATGGAATTTACTATTGAAAGAGGTAAATTATATATTCTTCAAACACGTAACGGTAAGAGAACTGCAGCTGCTGCTGTAAGAATTGCTGTTGAAATGTGCAAAGAAGGTAT
>CALUQF010000126.1 GCA_944322835.1 Candidatus Gastranaerophilales bacterium
GATGCCTAATACAGCTAATACAGATAATGTTTTTTTCATCTCGTACTCCTTTTTTTAAATTAACGAACTGTATCTTCAATACATTTCTATTGTAAAAAAGTGTATGATAATTACCATAGCCCGTACGGAGAAAATATTTTTAGCCGGAAGGCTAATTCCTTGCCTTATCTATTAATTTATTATCTTTACTCCATTTGAATGTCGAACGGATTTCTGAACCAATTTTTTCAATAAGATGTTTTTTGGATTCTAATCTTAATTCATTAAATTTTGCTCCGCCCGAAGCCATCTCATCCATAAATTCCTGTGCATATTTTCCGCTCTGAATATCAGCAAGTATTTTTTTCATTTCTTCTTTTACGTTGCTGTCAATCAATTTATCCCCGCGGGTTAAATCTCCATATTCCGCATTATTTGATATTGAGTAGTGCATATCCTCAATTCCGCCTTGATAAATTAAATCAACAATAAGTTTCAATTCATGGCAAACCTCAAAATAAGCCATATAAGGGGAATATCCTGCTTCCACAAGGGTTTCAAAAGCCGTCTTTATTAAAGCTGAACATCCCCCGCATAAAACAGCCTGTTCTCCGAATAAATCAGTTTCAGTCTCTTCTCTAAAAGTCGTCTCTAAAATACCGGTTCTTCCAGAGCCTATTGCAGACGCATATGATAATGCGACCTCCTTAGAATCGCCGCTGTAGTCTTGATAAACTGCGATTAAAGAAGGCACTCCACGTCCCGCTTGATATTCACTTCTTACAGTATGACCTGGAGCCTTAGGGGCTGTCATTATAACATTAATGTTTTTAGGAGGTTTAATAAAACCATAATGAATATTAAAACCATGAGCAAACATCAGATACTGACCCTCATGTAAATTCGGCTCAATTTCTTCTTTGTAAACTTTTGCCTGTATCTCATCCGGTATCAAAATCTGTATAACATCAGCCTCTTTTACAGCTTCTGCTATAGACATCGTTTTTAAGCCATAGTCTTTAGCCTTTATATCTGATTCCCCTCCGAGTCTTAAACCAAAAATCACATCACATCCTGACTCTCTAAGATTCAGACCCTGACCGTAGCCCTGTGAGCCAAAACCGATTACTGCAATTTTTTTTGTTTTGATTAATTCCTGATTAATATCCTTATCTAAATAAATTTGCAAGTTTTCCATATTACCTCCAAATATCAGCGGGCGAAGCTTAGCTTCGCCCGCTCTATTAATAAAATTTAATTACTCTTCCTCTATCCCAATAATAGATGTTTGCTCTCCGTCTGTCATATCTTCAACAACACAGCCGCCTGAAGGAGTTTGGCTTTCTGAATCATCCTTATCAGTGTTTACAATCTTGTTTACAGAAACAACTGTATCATTATCAACAAGATTTTGTGCTCGAACTCCTGTTGCAGGTCTGCCCTGGCAAGAAATATCGCCGGCTTTTATTCTGGTCACAATACCGTTTGCAGTAACTAGCATAATTTCGTCGCTTTCTTCTACAATAGTAAGTGCCACAAGCCTTGACATATTAGACTTGAATTTTGTCGCAATTAGTCCGATACCGCCTCTGTTTTGTGTCCTGAATTCAGAGAGTTTTGTACGTTTCCCAAATCCGTCAGATGTAACAACGAGTAAGTCTGCATCATAATTTCTCGGTACAATATCGCATCCTATTATGGTATCAGCAGAGCGAAGTTTCATAGAAGTTACGCCTCTTGCGCTTCTGCCGAGCGGTCTTAAGTCTTCTATCGGGAATCTTATTGCCATACCGCAGGATGTTCCGATTATAATTTCATCATTTGGCTTCGCTAGTTTTACCCAGTTTAGTTTATCGCCTTCTTCCAGAGATATTGCAATAATACCGCTTCTTCTTATACTTGCAAAATTATCAAGTTCTATACGCTTAATATAACCTTTTTGGGTAAGCATAATCAAATTCAAATCATGAGAGAAATTGCTTACCGGAACAACAGCAGTAATAGTTTCTCCTTGTTCTATAGGAAGAACGTTTACTATCGGCAATCCTTTTGATTGTCTTCCGCCTTCAGGGAAGTCGTAGACATTCAGACTATACACAATACCTTTAGAAGAGAAGAACAACACTTTATCATGCATCATTGCTGTAAAGAAATGCTGGATATCATCATCATCCTTTGTCTTCATGCCTGCTTTGCCGCGTGTTGCACGATTTTGGCGTTCAAATGTATCTAAAGAAATTCTCTTTAAGTATCCCTGATGAGTTATAAATACGGCCATTGGAGTATTCGGCGTCAAATCTTCAATTGTAACTTCGCCCTGTTCAGGAACAATTTGAGTTTTTCTGTCATCTCCATACTTTTCTTTGTCCTCTAAAAGTTCTGCCTTAATAATATCAAGAACTTTTTGCCTATCAGCAAGAATTCCTTCATATTCTTCAATCTTTTTAAGAAGTTCATCATACTCATTTTTGATTTTATCTTGTTCTAAGCCTGTCAATCTTCTGAACTGCATTTCAAGAATTGCATTCGCCTGATCTACATCAAGACCAAATCTGCTCATCAAGCCGACTCTTGCATCATCTGTGGTTTTTGATTTTTTAATAAGTTCAATAACTTCATCTAAAGAACCCAAAGCAATCAATAAACCTGCTAAAATATGAGCTCTGATTTTTGCTTTCTTCAAGAAATAAATAGTTCTTCTTGTAACTATTTCAACTCTATGTTCAACAAATTCGTTCAAAACTTCATAAAGGTTAAGCAGCCTTGGCTGTTTCCCGCATAGTGTAACCATATTTACCCCGAATGTAGTTGCAAGCTGGGTATATTTGAACAAATTGTTTTTTACAACTTCCGGCTTAGCGTCACGCTTAAGCTCGATTACAATACGCATACCTTCTCTATCGGATTCATCTCTTAAATCTGATATACCGTTAATTCTCTGTTCTTTAACAAGATCAGCAATTTTTTCAATTAATTGAGCCTTATTTACCTGATAAGGGATTTCCGTAACAATGATTGCGGTTCTCGTCTGTCTGCCTGCTCCGCCCGGGATTTCTTCTATTGTAGCAACCGCAGACATTTTAATAGAGCCCCTTCCTGTTTCATAAGCCTGTTTAATGTCATTCAATCCGACAATTGTGGCTGCTGTCGGGAAATCAGGCCCTTTGATATGTTCCATCAAACCTTCAACAGTAATCTGCGGATTATCAATAAGAGCAATAGTACCGTCAACAACTTCTCTCAAGTTATGCGGAGGAATATTTGTTGCCATACCTACAGCAATACCTGATACACCGTTTAATAAAAGCATCGGAAGTCTTACCGGCAATACAGAAGGTTCTTCCAACGAACCGTCAAAATTCGGAACAAAGTCAACTGTCTCGCAATCAATATCTGCAAGCATAGATGTCGTAATTTTATGCATACGTGCTTCTGTATAACGCATTGCAGCAGCGCTGTCACCGTCAACAGAGCCGAAGTTACCATGCCCGTCTACTACAAGGTATCTTGTATTAAAGTCTTGTGCTAAACGAACAAGAGCTTCATACACTGATCTGTCACCGTGAGGGTGGTATTTACCTAATACTTCACCTACGATACGAGCGCACTTTTTAAAAGGTTTATCAGGAGTCATACCAAGCTCGTTCATAGCATATAATATACGTCTGTGTACAGGTTTAAGCCCATCCCTCACATCAGGAAGCGCACGCCCGACAATTACACTCATCGCGTAATCTATATAGCACTTCTTCATCTCTTCACGTATATTAACCGGAACAATCTTACCGTCTGAAAACATATTTTGCTGACTTGTCAAAACCTTTCTCCTCTATCCCACTATACATACAACATGGTAGCACAAAAAAGCTTTGTGTAAAGCAAGATATTATAAAAACTTACATAGTATATACTCCTTAAATCCTTTATTTATAACACTTTAAGCTTTGTAACAATTTTAACAAAAAAGGCAATTTTACAAAAAGAAATTACTTTATATATATGTAAGGGATAAATAAAAAGTTCAAAGATGAATAATTCTCTCTTAATATCCTCGTGTTTATTTAATGTTTGCCATCAATCTCTTGGCAAACTTTTTTTTACCAGTAATAAGGATATCTGCCAAAATAGTAGTCATAATATCTCGGAGAATACCACTGGTAATATCTAAGCCGGTTTTGTTCGTTAATTAAAGCATTTTGCTGTATTAAAAGCTGATTTTGTTCTTCTCTTTGTTTAGCCTCTAATCTTCGGGCATTTTCCTGAGCCAAATCTCTGTCCAACTCCATTTGAGAAGAGTTTAAATCTGTAAAACAAGCTGTCAAATTGTTTCCGGAATATCTTTTTATACAGTCATTGGCTGTCTCAAAAAACTCGTCCTGACGATTATCCCAATATCTTACATCATCTTTTAATAAATCCTGATTGCGTTTTTTAATTTTTGTCCAGTCTGGCTTTTTGCAATAACCGGTTATTTTGGCATAAGCTCTGTTAATTTTATTTTGTTCTAATGGTGCGATTAATTCGTTTACTCTTGCAACCATTGCCGGAGAATTTCCTGCATAATACAAGGTTTTAGCTTTGTAATAATTTATAAGTTTTTCATCAGGATTTGTTGTTGTGTAAGCAAGCCTCATGTAATTATTAGGATTTGAAGAGTCGTATTTTATAAGAGCAGCGGCAGCTTTATAAGCTCCGGCCGAATTCTTCAAAATTGTATATGATGTGTAAAGTATTTCCTGAGAAGGCACAAAATACGGTGAATTTGCCGGAACTTTAAGCACATAAGCTGCTGCATTTTTATAATCCTGCATATAAAAATAGTTTTGTCCTATCTGGAATAAAGATACATCATAGACAGGGTTTTTATATTTCGTATACGGAATAAGATAATTATTTGAAGTCAGGTAATCTCCTAGCCTTGAATACAAAACCCCGAATTTGTAATCGAGAGAGGGTTTAGGCACCATATTCCACTTATCAGTTTCGAGAATCCTATTAGCATATTCTAGAGCTCTTGTGTACTCTTCTTTTGAATTATAAAACTCCATCAATCTTAACATATTTGGAATATGGTTAGGCAGATAACTATCAGCTTTTTCGAGTTTCCCTTTGGCTGTATATTTTTCATTTTTTGCAAGTTTTTTATAGAGCTTTTTATCTTCTTTTGATAATTGTTTTTGCTCTTGGTCATTCAATTGTTTAAAAGTGATATTTAAATTATCAGAAATTTTGTAATACTTAGCATAATTAGGCACGGGTGTATTTGCATAAGCAAAACTTATTCCGAATAGTACAATAAAAATAACAAAAATTTTATTTTTCATTAAAATACTTCCTTAATGTACGTATTTTAATTCATTTTGCATAGTATTTCAATATTATTGCTCTGTATTGTCTCTTGCACTTTTGTTTACAGCTGATAACACGGCCGCATATTCTCCAAAGGGGGCGGAGAGGTTTTACGCTAAGCGTACAGCGCACCCTCTCCTTACAGGAGAGGGCCGGGGTGAGGTGGCAATTATTGCAGCAATTACGCCCCAACAAACCATTCCCACTATTTACCCAAGAACCATCTCAAGCCAAACGACAATGTAACACCGTTACGTCCGCCGTTTGAAACCAGCGCCTGTCCGAACGCCATGAACTTATCCTTAATCTTCTTTTGAATACCAACGCCATACTGAACATAAGGGTCGATACTCATTTCAGGCAAACGTACATCATTCGCTGTTACGTCCTGTTTATCAAGGATATTCCAAACCATGTTAACTGTTGCATAAGGCTGCCAGCCGTTTTTGGTGTTCATGATAAACTTAACCCCCGGAGCTAACTGAATTACATGCATCGG
>CALUQF010000127.1 GCA_944322835.1 Candidatus Gastranaerophilales bacterium
AATCTTGATGAAGCTTTAGACGGCAGACATCTGGATTATATTGTTGTGCAGCATATGGAGCCTGATCACTGTGCGCTTTTGGCAGAGGTAGTAAAGGTTCATCCGGATGTTAAAATTGTTTGTTCTCAAAAAACTGTTAGCATGATTAAACAATTTTTTACGTTTGATATTGATTCCCGCGTAATTATTGTAAAAGAAGGAGATACAATTAGCACAGGGAAACACGAATTTCAGTTTATAATGGCTCCGATGGTTCATTGGCCGGAGGTTATGGTAACTTATGATAAAAAAGATAAAGTTCTTTTCTCCGCAGATGCATTTGGAACCTTTGGCGCTATCAACGGTAATCTTTATGATAGCGAAGTTGACTGGGAAAGAAATTACTTAGATGAGGCAAGGCGTTATTATACAAATATTGTAGGAAAATACGGGCTGCAGGTGCAGATGCTTTTAAAGAAAGCCGCGGCGCTTGATATAAAAATGATTTGCCCGCTTCACGGATTAATTATTAAAGAAAATATAGCTTTATTCGTAGAAAAATATAATAAGTGGTCTTTATATGAGTCTGAAGAAAATGGAGTTATGATTGCATACTCTTCTGTATATGGTGGTACAGAAAGTGCTGTAAGCCTCTTAGCTTCCAAGCTTGCAGATAAAGGGATAAAAAATATCAAAATGTTTGATGTTTCAATGACTCACCCCTCTTTTGTTCTCTCAGAAGCCTTTAAATACTCTCATATTGTTATTGCAACAACGACTTATAATGCAGGTATATTTGAATCTATGGAAACATTCCTGCATGTTTTAAGTTCGCATAATCTCCAAAACAGAAAATATGTAATTATTCAAAACGGGACCTGGGCTCCGGCATGCGGAGGACAAATAAAAGAGATTTTAGAAAAACTTAAAGGTACAGAGATTCTTGATGACAGTATTTGTATAAGATCAACTCTAAAAGAAGAACAGATTGCCGAATTGGATAATGTTGTAAATACAATAGCAAAATCTTTAGGATTATAGTTTAATAAAAAAACAAAAGGAGGATTTAGTTATGCAAAAATATGTATGCACAGTATGTCATTATGTATATGATCCGGAAGTCGGAGACCCTGATAACGGAATTCAGCCGGGTACAGCATTTGAAGATTTGCCTGCTGATTGGGTTTGCCCATTATGCGCTGTCGGGAAAGATATGTTTGAAGCAGAATAAGAGTAGAACAAACACATAAATAAAGCCGGATAAATATTTTATCTGGCTTTATTCTTAAATGTTTATCTGCCATTATACCAATCTTCTATATCGCTTCTATGATCTGGAACCATTTCGTCAATATTACTTGGTCCCTCGTCAATTACATTGTCCATTTCTTTTCCGATTTTATGACCTATAGTATAGCCAATGGCAGCACCTACTGGTCCAAAACAAGCGCCAAAAGCTAAGCCAAAAACACTATAAAAACCTTTAAGCCCTTTAAAACTAATCTCTTTATTCGCATCTGCCTTTACCTTTTCTTCTGTCCCATATACCTTATTTTGAGACTTGTGATTATTGTTGCTGGTCTTAGAGCTATAATTCATATAGCTTACTGCATTAACTCTCATATCTAATCTCCTATATAATTTTTACCAAAATAATTATATATTCTCGTTCTATACATGTCAAGTAAATTATTGCGAATATAATTGTATTATGATATAACTATTATATGGAATGTGTAATATGGTTGATATTTCAATAGGAAAATTAGGCTCACAGAATTTTAGCAACCGACAATCTAATGTTCAGCAACGGCAGACATTGCTAAATGCCTTAGATACAGTGGACTATGAATCATACAAATATAATAAAAAAGCTAATGATATGCATAAATTATCTTTGTATGTTCCGACTCTCGCGTGTTTATTAGCTTACACAAAACTTGCTCCGAAATTTGAAAAGAGTTCTTTTGGGGCAAAATTTGCATTCCTTGCCTCTTTTACCGCGCTTTCTTTGCTGGGGTTTGGTTTATACGACAAAAAACAGGCAGAGACCTTGTATAAATCGAATATAGCCGGACAACAAGACGCAATGGAGGAGCTTAAAGATACAAGATTATTTTTACCATTTACAGAAGAAAAACAGCAAATTCTTGAAAATAATAGTCTTTATAAATATTATCTTGAGAAAAGATATTCCAAAGATTACAGTATTTTTACAGATTTCAATTTGCCTAAACACATAAAATTCTCTAAAGAAATAAATGATAAAATGAAATCATTCTATCCGGCTAATACGGATACAAATGCTGTTTCAAAAGCAATTAATGAGATTGATAATAAAACGCAGGATTACACAAAAAACATTACTGCCGGCATGAATATTCTATTTGCCACGGGAATGGCTGCAAGTGCTTGTATTCCTTTTATTGGGAACAAAATTTTAAATAAACTGAATGTCTCAAGAATAAAGAAAGCAGGAATACAGACTTTTCTAGAATTAATTCCTTTTATTGGAATTGCAGGTGTAGCTTGTAGTAATTATTTTAATAAAGCTGAACAATATTCCAGATATAAGGCAAAGGAAGATTTTATAAATAACAGGCAGGAGAATAATAGTATTTTACATACGACAATTGAATATATACGCACAAGAGGGGAGTACAGGCAAAAAATTCAGCGTCAAAAAGATTTAGCTGCTGTAAAAAATGCAATCTTAAAAACTTCTGAAGTGTCTCAGAATGAAATTAATCAAGCAAAAGATTTCCAAACAAAATTCTTTAATACTATAAATTCAAAAGAGCGAACAGATAATATGAAGAAAAATCTTTTGAATAACAGTTTATCTAAAGATTGGCTTCTTTATTCTTTAGTACTTCCAATTTTCTTTATTTATGACTTAATTGGGAATAAGAAAAATAGCCGCAAAAATAAACAAAGCTCGTTGTTTAAATTGTATAGTTTAGTTACCGGAAGCTATCTTGCAAATGCTCTTCTTATTTCGGCCTTGAATAAAAACAAAATAGATAAATAAAAACCTGAAGATTTGTATTCTTCAGGTTTTTATTTTTTTAAATTCTTACTAGAACTTAGTATCGCGTTCCCAGCCTTCAAGCGGATTAACATCATCACCTGTAGCCTGATTATCGTCATCAATAGCTCCATAACCAGCTCCGGTTCCTGCTCCTATTCCAGCTCCAATAGCTGCACCAACAGGGCCGCCTGCTAAAAAGCCGACAACGCCGCCTATAATTCCAAAAATGCTAGCACCAACCTTCTTTCCGGTATGTTTACCCTGGAAGCTCACTTCTGTATCTGGTGTCGTTACGGTACTATCATTTTTTAAAGTCTGTTTAAGCTTTGGCTGATAATAAGCCGTATTAATTGCATTTACTCTCATAAAAAGACCTCCGGTTAGTTTCAACTTCTGAATTATAGCATAAAATTAATAAATGTAAAGTTTTTTATATCATTGTTGATTTAATTTTAAAAATATTATACGATTAACTTAAGGATATTTAATGAGATTTGTATGATAAATTCAATCAGACCAAATACACCACAATATCAGTCAAACCAACAAGGACTTGCAAAGAGAAGGACTTTAGTAAATGCTCTGAACACTATTGATGCACAGAGTATGAAATATAGAACGGTTGCAGACGATGCTCATCGGGCATATTTGGCAGTTCCTGTTATGTTAACGATGCTCCCTGCAACAATAATTGCACCTATTATGTCATATAAAAAGGGGGCGACAAAATTTGCAATTCCGGCGCTGCTCTTTTCCGGGATAGGCGCTCTAACTTACGGCATTTTAACCAAGAAACGAGGAGATAATTGTTATAAATCTATAATTGCAGGACAGCAGGACGCTTTAGAAAAAGATTTATCGGATCCGAAATTATTCTTGGAACTTAATGATAAGCGGGTCAGTGAGATAAAAGAAAACCCCGATTTCAGGAATGTGATGAGTACGGAGACAGAAGTCGACAGGTCAAATTTATTTTTAGGTTATTCGTTTAAAAAGTATAAAAATTTTTTCAATGATATAGATAAAAGAGCACAAACCATTGAACATCCGGAGGCGCCGGCGAACAGTCAACTGACAGAAGCAATAAATTTCATAGATAACAGAGCCCAGAATTATAATAATAAAATTGTTACAGGTATGCATATATTATATTCTGGGCTTTGTGCTGCAGGAGCCGGGGTTGGGCTTGCGCTTAACGCTATAGCAAAAAAACATAGGAAGTTGTCCATACCTCTTAATATCGGAGCCTTTGCAGCAGTATTAACACCTCTATGCATGCTTGCCAAGACCTCTCAAAAATCCTTTTTTAGCGACATAGAACAAATTTCTAGAATAAAAGCTAAAGAGGATTTTTTAAATGGTAAATATGAGGATAAAGATTCTATAAATACATATTTGGACTACAATAAATCAAAAGATAAATATATACAAAAGCTGGAAAAACAAGAAGATTTAACTTTATATGGAAATAATATCATAAGAAATTCTGAGGCTGATGAAAAAGAAATAACAGAAGCTAAGGCTTTTCAACAAGAGTTTAAGTCAGCAATAAATTCAAAGGATAGGGCTGAGAGGTTTAGAAAGGCTGAGCTTAATAACAGTTTCACAAGCGATTTTGTTATAAATGTTGCCACAACAAGTATTTTGTATCCGATATTATCAGCTATAAATAACCAGTTTAATATAGTATCCAAAAAATCTTCTTTTTTAAAAACCGGAATTTTGGCAAGTCTTACAATAGCTTCCAGCTGCTTGTTAAATGTTGGATTAACAAAACTACTGCAACAAAAGAATAATAGAAAATAAAAGAAACCGGAAAGATTTCCGGTTTCTTTTATTTTAGCCGTATGTATTATTCATTTTGATCCTATCATCAAAATAGCTATCAAATTCTTCGGTACTCATTTTTTGACATCTTTCATCTTCTAGACTAATTAAGAATCCGCATAAAAGCGCTCCGGCTGCTGTGAGTGCCCCCAATAATCCTCCGCCAATACAGCTTGTCTCTGCAACTTTTTTAATAACCTCACCGGTACCTACAGAATATGAGCCTTTAAAAGCCGGTGCATTAGTCCGTACTTTTTTATTTGGTTTAAAGTTATGGTTGCACGCGCTGTTAGAACCTATAGCATTTATTCGCATAATAAACTCCTTTCCTCTAACATAATTCTATTTACATATCTAATTTATGTCAATATGTACTAATTAAAATTTTGTGTTATAATATCATAGACCCAATAAATAGCGAGGTGGATTTCATCTAAATTCATTATTTGTGAAATAATATATATAATGTATAATGTTATTGTTATTTTTATACACAATGAGAAAGGAAAATAAGAAATGAGTTTTGTACCTGTAGTAATTGAACAATCAAGCAGAGGAGAACGTTCTTTTGATATCTTTTCAAGACTATTAAGAGAAAGAATCATCTTCTTAGGAACACCTGTTGATGATATGGTTGCAAACCTTATTGTTGCTCAGCTTCTGCTTTTGGATAGTGAAAATCCGGAAAAAGATATTATGCTTTATATCAATTCTCCGGGAGGGAGTGTTACTGCGGGTTTAGCAATATATGATACAATGCAACACATAAGAGCTGATGTTCAGACAATTTGCCTTGGACAAGCTGCTTCTATGGGTGCATTCTTGTTGTGTTCAGGTGCTAAAGGTAAGAGAATGGCTCTTCCTCATTCAAGAGTTCTTATTCACCAGCCTTTAGGCGGCGCTCAAGGTCAGGCAACTGATATTGAAATTCAAGCTCAGGAAATCTTGA
>CALUQF010000128.1 GCA_944322835.1 Candidatus Gastranaerophilales bacterium
AGAAGAAAATATTAAATTAACTAAGCAGGTTGTAGATTATGCTCACCCGCGCGGAGTTTCAGTAGAAGCTGAATTAGGTAAATTAGCCGGCGTTGAAGATGACGTTAAAGTTCACGCTAAAGATTCTACTTATACAGATCCTGCTGAAGCTGCTAGATTTGTAAAAGAAACAGGCTGTGATTCTCTAGCTGTTGCTATCGGAACTTCTCACGGCGCTTACAAATTTAAAGGCGAAGCAAAATTAGACTTTGAAAGACTTGCTGAAATTAAAAAAGCTGTAAACGATATCGTTGGCTTTGATTATCCGCTTGTTCTTCACGGTTCATCTTCTGTACCTAAAGAATTTGTTGCTAAATGTAACCAATTTGGCGGTAAATTACCAGATGCACAAGGTGTTCCTGAAGAAATGCTTAACTATGCTTCTAAGCATGGTGTTGCTAAGATTAACATCGATACAGACTTAAGATTAGCAATGACAGCTACAATCAGAGAATTCTTCATTGAACATCCTGAAAAGTTCGACCCGCGTGAATACATGGGCCCCGGTAGAACTGCTGTTAAAGAAATGGTTATGCACAAAATGCGCGACGTCCTTGGAACAGCAGGCCACGCAGACGACTAGGGGGGGGGGGTAAATATATTGGTCGGCTTTTGGGTAAAGGCTACAGACTGATATAGAGACTCCGAGGTCGCCTCTATGGTGTGACTACTGGTGGAAAGTAATTTGGCGGACACAAACTAAAAGTTTGTGTCCGCTATTATTATACGCTACTGTTCATAATAATTTTTAGGAGTTCAAAATACTAATCAAACATCTGTATATGACCCCACCCCGAAATCAAAGATTTCGACCCTCCCACAAGGGGAGGGTAAGCTCTACGCCTGGCGTGCCCCCTTCCCTCGCCCCCTGCGGGAGAGGGAAGAATTTCAAGTTGAGCATAAGCGAAACTTAGAAATTCGGGTGAGGGGTCTCTTTTATGTCCAGACTTCTTGTAATATTATTAAATTTCTTTTTTCTGGAACATATTCTGTGCTATAATGCCTTTATGCGAAAGAAAATTTTGATTATAGGAAACGGAGCTAAGGAGTATGCACTTGCTAAGAAATTAGCGGAAAAGCACGAGATTTTTATTACTCCTGCAAGTGATACTCTAAAAGAGTTTGCACAGTGTCTGGATATCAGAGAGGATAGTGTCAAAGAATTATTAGAGTTTGTTGTTGAAAATGGGATTGATTTAACAATTCCGATATCTTCTGCAGCTTTAAAATCAGATATTGTGTCTTTATTTAACGAGAATAACCAGCCCATTTTCGGTCCATGTAAAGAGGCGGCAAATTTAATATTTGATAAGGCTCTTGCTAAAAAAGTTTTGTATAAACTCAGAATCCCAACTCCTAAATTTGGGATTTTTGAAAAACAAAATATGGTTCTGGACTATATTAAGAACCTAAAAGCTCCGTTTGTGCTGAAAACAAATGATTCAAACAGTGCGGCTGTTTTTACATCATATCAAAGCGCAAAAAAGCTGGTAGAAGCGAGTTTTATTGAAAAAGGGAAAAAAATAATTATAGAAGATTATATTTATGGAACACCTTTTTCTTTTTATACAATAACTGACGGGTATAAGGCTTTGCCTATTGGCTCATCTATAACTTATAAGCATTCGCTTGAAGGTGACGGAGGTCAGCTGACGAGTGGTATGGGTGCATGTGCTCCGAATTATAAGCTAAGTATTGATAACGTTTACTACCTGATGGATAATGTAATCTACCCGGCATTAGATTATTTTGAAATAGAAGGTAATCCGTACCTTGGAATTTTAGGGGTAAATGGTATTTTAACAGAAGACGGTAGAATATTTGTTCTGGGCTGGCAATCATTCATGCAGGACTGTGATGCTGCTGCGGTTTTAGAAGTCTTGAATGAAGATTTGTATTCACTTTTCAAATCTTGTATTATAGGCTCTTTTAGCGATGAAACTGACTCCATCTGCTTTAATAACCTTCATTCTGCTTCAATTGTTTTAACTTGCAGGAATAAGAACAATAAAGAAAATGCAATTCAGGGGCTTGAAAACCTTGATGAAGATTCTGTTCTCTCTTTCTACCCGATTGTTAAAAAGAATAAATATTTGGAATTTGAGGCAGAATATGGGCCTGTACTTTCGATTTCAGCATCTGCTTCAACTCCCGCTAGAGCAGTTAACAAAGTTTACGAAGAGGTTGAAGAACTTAGTTTTAACGGGCTTTATTACAGAAAAGATATTTGCAAAATTCAAACTTAACTTAATATTTCTTAACATTTGAACACAAAAAAGGCAATTTTTTATTCTCGAAATACTTTATATATATACAAGTAACAAAAATTGAATACAGAGGATAAAAGGAGTACATTATGGCAAGAGTTTTGATTTCAATGCCTGAAAGCTTTTTAGGCAAAATTGACCAGGTAGCAGAAAATGAAAGCAGATCACGTTCAGAATTGATTCGTGAAGCATTGAGAAGCTACATCACAAGATCTCAAGTGAGACAAAATACTTTGGCAGACAAAAATGCCAGGATTTTAGAGGCGCTGCTGGACTAGGTAGCGGGGTAAATAATTATAATTATTTACCTTGAGGGGATTTTAGGATAAATAAACACGAGAAAAAACGAGGAAATTGAGACGAGAACAAACGCAAAAAAGAAAGAAAAACAACCATAGGAATTCTGTATGCAGCGGAATTCCTTTTTTTTGTGTACTGAAAGGCTTGCACTTATTTTAAGGATTCTATCAAATCCTTTATGACCTCTTCTTGTGCAGTAATTTCTTCTATTCTTGCATTAGTTTGCTCAACGAGTTCTTTAGGCGCGTTTGCTACAAACTTTTCGTTTTTCATTCTGCCCATTAAAGAATTCTTTTCATTGACTAATTTATCTAGTTTCTTTTCCTGCCGTTTAATTTCGGCTTCTAAATCGATTAATCCAGCAAGCGGTACAATAATTTTAGAAGTTGAAACAACTGCTGTTGCGGATTGAGGCGGCGTTGGAGCGTCCATTGAGGCATAGGAAATATTATTTACCTTTGCAAGTCTGTGAATATAAGATTCAATCTCTCCAAAGATTTCTTTTTCCTTGCCTTCTGCTCTAATTTCAGCATCAATTGTTGCAGATGTCGAAATATTGAAACTCTGCCTTACGTTTCTTAAAGATGTAATTGTATCAAATACAAGCTTCATTTCTTCTGCTTCCTTAGGATAAGAAAGTGATTCTTCCCAAACAGGATATTTAGCAACAATCAAAGCATCTCCGGCTTCTGATTCCGGACCGAATCCGCTTATATTTTTAACCCCTTGCCATACACTTTCTGTTATATGAGGCATAATCGGGTGAAGCATTCTTAATGACATATCAAGAACGTATCTTAATACGCGCTGAGTATTAGCTTTTAATTCGCTATCTTGAAGCTGAATTTTTGCAATCTCAACATACCAGTCGCAGTATTCGCTTCTGAAGAAATCATAAAGAGTATGCGCAATTTCTCCGATTCTGTATTCTTTCATATACTGATTAACAGTTTTAGCAGTTTCATTTAACTGGTTTAAAATCCATTTATCAACAATGGTTAATTTATCCTTATCAATCGGCTTATCATCAACTCCTTCAAGGTTCATAAGTACAAATCTTGAAGCATTCCAGATTTTATTTGCAAAATTTCTTCCGTATTCAAATCTCTCATCTGAAATCTTAATATCCTGTCCGCCGTATGTGCAAAGTGATGTCATAGTAAACCTTAAAGCATCACAGCCGTATTTATCAATGATTTGAACAGGGTCAATTGTGTTGCCTTTAGATTTAGACATCTTCTGCCCTTTTTCGTCTCTAATAAGCCCGTGGATAAATACTGTTGAAAACGGTGCTTTGCCTGTAAATTCAAGTCCCATGGTAATCATTCTTGCAACCCAGAAGAAAATAATATCAAACCCTGTTACAAGAACAGATGTCGGGTAGAATTTTTTGAAATCATCTGTTTCGGAATTTGGGAAGCCCATAGTTGAAAATGGCCATAAGCCTGATGAGAACCAGGTATCTAGGCAGTCGGAATCCTGTATATAATTTTCAGGGTCAGGATTTTCTTTTGCTACAACCATTTCGCCAGTAACTTTATGATAGTAAGCCGGAATTTGATGTCCCCACCATAATTGACGGGAAATACACCAGTCGCGGATATTTTCCATCCAGCCTAAATAGTTCTTTTCCCAGCGCTCCGGTATGAATTTTATTCTTCCGTCTTTTACAGCTGCAATAGCTTCTTTAGCAAGAGGCCCCATTTTTACAAACCACTGTTCAGAAAGCAGCGGTTCAATTGTTGTATTACATCTCTGGCATTTGCCGACATTGTGTTCATGGTCTTTCACACGAAGTAGAAAATTGTTGTAACTTAGCATATCAACAATTTTCTTTCTTGCTTCATACCTGTCCAAGCCCTGATAATCAGGCGGAACTTCAGCGCAAGCCTTCATCTTGCCTTCTTCATCAATAACCCATATAGGTGCAAAGTTGTGGCGCTTGCCGACTTCGTAGTCATTCGGATCGTGTGCCGGAGTAATCTTTACAGCACCGGTTCCGAAGGATTTGTCAACATATTCATCTGCAATAATCGGGATTCTGCGTCCGCTAAGCGGTATCATAACAGTTTTGCCGATTAATTCAGAATACTTTTTATCACTCGGGTGAACTGCAATTGCAACATCGCCAAACATAGTTTCCGGCCTTGTTGTAGCAACTATTATCGCACCGGGTTCGCCTACAAGCGGGTAAGAGAT
Source organism: Candidatus Gastranaerophilales bacterium (assembly GCA_944322835.1). Classification (GTDB taxonomy): domain Bacteria; phylum Cyanobacteriota; class Vampirovibrionia; order Gastranaerophilales; family Gastranaerophilaceae; genus CAG-196. Next base: position 4,806 of record CALUQF010000128.1, read on the forward strand.
TTCCCACAAATGCCCCTGCTCTGTTTCATACTCGGTTTCAATGTCGGAAATCGCGCTCTGGCAGCGAGGACACCAGTTAACAATATATGCACCTTTATAAATTAGGCCTTTATTATATAAAGTAACAAAAACTTCTTTAACAGCTTCTGAACACCCTGCATCAAACGTAAATCTTTCTCTTGAACGGTCAAAAGAAGCGCCTAAGCGTTTGAATTGGTTAAGGATTGCAGATTTATGTTCGTTGGCCCATTTCCAGGTGCGTTTTAAAAATTCTTCTCTTCCGATATCGTGGCGGGTTAAACCTTCTTTTCTAAGCTCTTTTTCTACAACAGCCTGAGTTGCAATACCGGCGTGGTCAGTTCCCGGAATCCATAAAGCTTCGTATCCGCTCATTCTGTGATAACGGGTTAAAATATCCTGCAAAGTTCCATCAAGCGCATGCCCCATATGCAAAACTCCTGTAACATTTGGCGGAGGGATTACAATTGTGAAAGGCGGTTTGTTGGAATGCGCGTCCGCTCTAAAATAATTTCCGTCTTCCCAAAATTTATAAATTTTTTCTTCGGTAGACTTTGCATCATAAACTGTAGGTAAATCATCAATTTTTATCTTAGTTTCTGTCATAATAATCCCTCGCTTTAATAAAAGAATAGCATAAAAATAAAATGAATTGCAGTATGATTAAATGTCAGCGAGGTGAAATCAAACAATATATTTTAGTACAGTAAAATTTATTTATTTTGTTTTAAACTATTTCTCAAACAAAGATATAGTGTTAGATGTGGTAAATCATAGATTTACCACATCCTACCTGTTTTTTGCCAAGTTAAACCTTTAGTATTGCTAGGTCCAGAAACACTGTTAGGCAAATCTCTTTCATCTATCATTTTTCCGCCTACATTGACGTAAACTTTTTTTCTTGGAACGAAAATATCTTTAGCAACCCAGCCAATACCAGATAAAAC
>CALUQF010000129.1 GCA_944322835.1 Candidatus Gastranaerophilales bacterium
AAAGACTTGACTGGCAAAGAAAACAGCTTGATAATGTAGACTACCTGTTTGACAGATATTTAAGAATACAGCAGAGCATAGCTACTATGCAGGCAGAGCTTCAGGATTTGAAATCTGTTTTTAAGCTTCATTTTGAACTCGGCGGAGAACCGCTGGTTGCAGAAACCGGTGAGATGATGGTTTATCAGTCTAAGCAATCTTTCGGGTATGATTTGGCTGATATAAAAGAGGTTTTGGAAAATGTGGGCGCGCTTGAAAAAGCCGTAAAAGTTAATAATGGATTTATTGACAGGCTCTGTAACGGTTTGAGCTTATCTGAGGAGTATAAGCAGATAATAAAAGATGCGCGTCAGGAAATATCTGAAACACGCAATATTCAAGTAATAAAACCATGCAGACAATAAATAAAAAAGATATTCCGCAAGAACTTACTGTTGAGATTGAAAAACTCTCCAATCTCGGATTTGGTATTGCAAGGGTTGAAGGATATGTAATATTTGTAGAAGGCGCGTGTCCCGGTGACAGAGTGCGGGTTAGAGTCGGGAAGAAGAATAAGAACTTTGCGCAGGCCAAAATCCTTGAGATAATATCGCCTTCTCTTCATAGAATAGAGCCTTTTTGCCCTATGCAAAAGGTTTGCGGCGCATGCCAGCTCCAGTTTATTGATTATAACTATCAGCTTAAGCTAAAAAAAGAAATAGTAGAGGATACAATGCACTCTATATCAGGAACTGCAGTTGAAATAAGAGATGTTATACCAAGTCCTCAGATTAGAAACTACAGACACAAAATACAATATCCTGTAAGTGAAACAAAGAATTCTAAGCGTATTTTGGCCGGTTATTATAAGCCGAATTCGCATGAGATTGTTAATATTAAATACTGTCCGATACAGCCTGAGTATTGCGATAATATTATTGAATTTATCAGAAATGCCTCAAAGGATTGCGGTATATCAGGGTATGACGAGAAGAAACATGTCGGAGACTTAAGGCATATTGTTATACGCTCATCTCACTATACTAATAAAAATCTTGTTGTTCTGGTTGTTAACTCTTCAAAAATGTTTGAAAAACTCAAAGTTTTAGCGCATAGAATTTATACAGAGCTTGAAAATATTCAGGGAGTAGGGGTAAATTATAACCCTCTAAAAACTAACTTAATTCTAGGTGAAAAGACTGACATTCTGGAGGGAGAAGGATTTATAGAAGAAAAATTGTGCGATAAAGTGTTTAAGGTGGGCGCTAAGACCTTTTTTCAAGTAAATCCCTCAAGCGCTGATAATATTTTTGGGTTTGTAAAAAAATATATTTCTGATAATTTTGCCTCCCCTTTGGTACTTGATGCTTACGCTGGTATTACGGCATTTGGAATTTGTGTTTCTGATATTGCAAAAAGGGTTGTAAGCGTTGAAGAGGTTAAGGAATCTGTAGCCTTAGCGGATAAGATTATTAAAGAAAACGGGATAAAAAATGTTGAGCTTCATAATATGGATGCCGGCATGTTTTTTGAAAAAGAACTAAAAACCAAGGGCCGGAAATTCGATGTTACAATTCTTGATCCGCCAAGAAAGGGGTGTTCGCAAGAGAGCCTTGACTATGCTCTTAAGCTTACTAAGGATAAAATAATATACGTATCCTGCAACCCCGCAACTCTTGCCAGAGATTTAAAGTATTTAATGGAAAACGGGTGTAAGGTTGAATTTATTCAGCCGTTTGATATGTTTCCTCATACATACCATATAGAAAATGTTGCGGTAATAGAGGTGTAGATTATGGAATATTGTTACAAGTGCGGCAAAAAATTGATTCAGAAAGAGTGTTTCAACTGTGGTATAAGCGAAGGTATCGTACCATATTGTGAGAATTGCGGTGAATTTATTTTCCCAATCTTTAATACTGCTGTGAGTACTGTTATTTATAATCCGGATAGGACAAAGATACTTCTTGTACGTCAATACGGCAGGGACTGGAATATTCTTGTAGCTGGCTATGTAACAAAAGGTGAAAGCCTTGAAGATTCGCTTGTTAGAGAAATCAAGGAAGAAACAGATTTGGACGTCGAGTGTTTTATGTATAATGAGAGCCAGTATTTTGAGCTTTCAAATACTTTGATTTGTAATTTCATAGCAGTCGTAAAAGATGAAAAATTTAACTGCAACAGTGAAATTGACTATGCTCAATGGTACCCTATTGAAGAAGCAAAAAAGGCCGTTTTCCAAATAGGACTCGCTGTTTATTTTCTAAACAAATCGCTTGAGAAGATACAGTATTTAGATTATGCCCAACTATCCCGTAAAAAAGCAATAAAAAAGCTGGTTAGTTTGTTAAGCGAGAAGTAATGAATAAAATATATTAAAGGCAGTAAATTACAGATTGACCAACTAAGAAAAACTTAATCTTCACTTACCAGAACTTCTTCGTATGCTGATAGACACTTAAGAGCAGTAGATTTTGGAATACAATAAACTCCTAATGATTCTGCAATATGTCTTATATTGTATGTCGCCGAAATCATAACAACCTTAGTATTATTATAGCAACTGAAAGTCTTTATTTGTTCAGCCAGCCATTCACCTGCATATTTAGGGCTATAGCTATCCTCCATTTGCAAATCGGTTATTATTGCATAATAAGGCTTGCCTGCCAATAAATAATCATAAGCTTCAGAAGCGGATTCTGCCGTATCAATTTCGATTTCTTCTTGAGAGAAAACCTCTTCAACAGCATTTGAGTTAAAATCCCTCCAGCCTTTTACATCATCTACAATCAGAAATCTTTTCATTTTCTTAACCCCGAAGCACCTTCCAGATATACAAATTCCGGTACAAATCCTTCACCGCAGTTTACGACAATAAGAACTCTCAAGCACATTCTTAAGCTTCCCGGAACATCAAGTTCGTGAAAACACATCATCGGAACATCTTTCCATTTAAGATTTACTCTTGCATATTTTGCCGGAAAATCCGCGTTTAAATCGTTCGTTAATGTAAAAATAGCGTGTGATATCATATCGATTTCGAGATTATTTTTTTTTACGATTTCGTTCAAAAGCTTTATTGTAGCAGCGCCAATAGCTTCCGAAGTGTTTTCTTCTACAGTAATAGCACCTCTTATTCCTTTTGAAATCATTTTTCCTCCTCACTTAAAAAGTACAATGCCGCAAGAGATGAGGCCGTAAGTGCAACTCCGTTTTTCTCTTCTTTTTGCAGCCATTTATAAATATCAGACTTATCTACAAGTATTCTATCAACAATAACTCCGCCATCGCTTACGGGTTGTGATTTTATTTCGTATTTGCTTATATAAGCAATGGCAACCGTTATTGTTTCTGAAACACATCCGGCAGAACTTGCCATTTTCCTTGTCATTATCTTAATTTTATCCGCCTCAAGTCCTGCTTCTTCCAACAATTCAGCTTTGATTGCATCTTCTATACTTTCCCCTTTTCTTTCGTCACCGACAAGCCCTGCCGGAAAGCCGAGGCAGTATTTTGCAATCCCTTCTGTCTGAAGAGGAGGTCTTTCTTCTTTTAGAAATAAAACTTTTTCGTGATTAATTAATGGCAAAATAACTACAACATCCTTTGCATTTGGCCTGTGAGCATAAATCCATTCGTTGCCGGATTTAGATGGTGTGCTTTTTAGCTGTAAATATTTTGTATCATATAAAATCATTCCCTATTCTCCGTAATGTAAGTTTATATTTTCTACAGCAGGCAGTTTTATCATAAACTCCGTATATTTACCCTCCTCGCTTTCTACCGTAAGTTCTCCGTCATGAGCTTTAATTACCTGTAAAGCAAGATATAAACCGAGCCCTGTTCCTATTTTTCTGAATTTTTTTGCTGCCGAGTAGTATTTGTTAAAAATTTTGTCTATATCATCCTTAGAAATACCGGCACCATAATCTTTTACCGCTATTACAATATATTTCGGAATTTCTCCAATGCTAATTTCAATGGGAGAGTCCGGTTCACCATAGGAAATCGCATTTTGAATCAAATTTTTTATAACCCGTTTTAGCTGTATTCTATCTGCATAAACACGAATATCTCTGGGTAAATTAAATTCCAGAGAATTTTTTGTCTTATCAGCTATAGGCTTCATCTCGTCTATAATTTCTTCTATAAAGCCTTTAAGCATAATATTATCTTTGTAGAGTCTTATTTTACCGTCACGGATTTTATAGGTTTCTAAAACTATTTGAACTAAATCGAGCAACTCTTTATTAGATGCCTGCATATTTTTTAGCGCAACCTGCTGTTTTTCGGAAACCGGGCCAAAACTCTCATTCAAAAATAACTCCAGCATATTTGTTTCGGCTATTATCGGAACTTTTAAATCATGAGTTAATGTTGCAACAAAATCTTCTTTTAAGCTGTCCAATTCGCGCTCTTTTGTTACATTTTTTAATATTATAATAAACCGCTTATTCTTTTTATCCTCAAGCTTAAGCTCCATTGTACTTGCGGTAAAATTTGATGATAAATCTGATTTTACAATGACATCATCATCTTTAAGCTTTTCTATTTTTTTGCCCAGAAGAGGCTGAATAAAATTAGAAATTTCTTTTGAAAACAAATCATTTTTGGAAACATTGAACCATTCGCTTATTTTAGGAGTAGCTCTTAGTATTTTATAATCAGAATCAATAACGATTAATCCGTCTGAAAGTGAATTGAATACGGCCTCAAGAAACTTATTCTGCTTATGCAGTTCATTCTGGTATTCCGTAATCATTTTTTCTCTGTCGTTTAAAGATTCTATCATCCGGTTTAAGCTGTCCGTGAGCTGTACGGAGCTTGGGATATCCATTTTATCGATTTTTTTTGATAAATCGCCATATCTTACAGAATTTATAGTTTTAGTTATAATTCCAAGGTAATCATCGTATTTTGTCCATTTCTTCCCTGTCTGCCGTGCAAAGAAAAATAATAAAATAAGTGTTACAAGTATAAAAAGGTTTAATACATGTATCAAAAATAGACTATTTTCTTCAATAAAACAACTTATAACTTCAAATGGCATGGCATATTGTCCTATTTTAAAATTTTATGGTACAATTATAACAGAAAAATTGTAATTTATATTAGACTTGGGTAAACGGGGTAAGTTATAGGGAGCTGGAACTAATTCGGGAAGGTAGTTGAAAGGATAATGAATAAAATATCAAAAATTTGTTTAAGCCTATTTTGCTGGATATATTCGATGCAGTGTTTTGCTGCCGAGAAATTTGACATTTTGCCGGACTTACCCGAACCTTTACTGAATACAGCAGCACAAGCTTCTTCCGTTACAACTACAACCGATAATTCCGTATCTTTAGGCACCCAATCTGTAGGTCAGGAACCTAATTTAATCTCTATCGTATTTTCGCTTTTATTCGTTATCCTGCTGATTTATATAACCGGTATAATTTATGCAAAGCTTAATAAACTAGGACTTAATACACTAAAAAAACAAATCGGAGATACAAATAATTACAGGGCAACAGTCGTTTCAACAACACCGCTTGGAGGAAATAAAACACTACATGTTGTTGATTTAGACGGCAAAAGAATGCTTATCGGCGCCTCTGTTAATTCTATTCATCTTCTGAAAGATTTGGGTTCATACCCGCCTGAAGAAATAGAAGAAGGACAATATTCAAAAATTGAGATTCCTAATATCAGAATCCCGAGAATAGAAATCCCTAAAATAGAAATACCCGGATTCACGAAGGTTGTAGCTAAGCATAAAAAAGCTCAGGGAAATGAAGAAGAA
>CALUQF010000130.1 GCA_944322835.1 Candidatus Gastranaerophilales bacterium
TGAAAATTCTTAATTATATGACACCCAAACAAGTTTTTCAACTTCATAGTGTTGCGATTGCTTCTTGAATCCACCAACCTATTAATGTAAATTATTGTAAATTTTTTTCGGATTTCGGGCAAATTAATTTTTCACAGGCGTTCTTTTATTAGAAGAAGAAGGTTAAATATGAATTTAAAAATATCAACTGCTAATTTTAATATAATACCAAAGATAAGTTTTAGAGCTGATTCTAAGCAGACCGTTCCTGATAACAAGCTTGAGCATTCTCCACAAAAAGATAGTTTTGAAATGTCTGTAGGGTATGTAAATGATACTCACGGACAAACCAATAACATGATGAGAATTTTATCGGGTATCAAAGGCGATTTACGTCTTTCCGGTGGTGATAATGATATCGGAGATGAAAAAAACGATAAAATTCACCTTGCAACGACAAAATTTTTAAACATTGCTGATATAAAAGCTTCTGCTCTTGGAAACCATGAAATTGATATGTCACAAAAAGACTGCATTGAAGCAATTAAGCGTATGAACGGGGAAATGCTTGCAATCAACTTTGAACAAACTCCAATTTCAGAGCAGGACGAAGATGACATCAAAAAATTTGGAAGAGCCGATTTAAAAAATTATCTTAAAAAATCAACTATAGTTGATGTAAAAGGTGAAAAAATCGGACTTATCGGCGCTTGTCCTATGGATATGCTGGAAAGGCTCACGCACCCTAATTATTATAAAGACTGCTCTGTTGATGGTTTAGAAGATACAATTGAACTTATTCAGGAAGAAATTGATGAACTAAAAGAGCAGGGAATAAATAAGATTATCCTTCTTTCCCATATGGGGCACAAAAGAGATATTAAAGTAGCTCAAAATGTTGATGGCATTGATGTAATAATCGGAGGTCATACGCATGAGCTTTTGAAAGATATTAAAGAAGGTGAAAACCTTATTTATTCAAAGACAGGGGAGCCTGTAATCATAACCGAAGCAGGACGTGACGGAAATTATTTCGGAAAACTCAATTTAACCTTTGATAAAGACGGTGTTATTACAAAAGCCCAGAATAACCTCGGAAACACCGGATTGTTCCACAAAAACATGATAAACCAATATGTATTTGATAACATTTTAGGTGTTCCGGAAAGAGTCGGCTACGTAAAACAGGCGCCGCCGCCACCGGGTAATCTTGCGGAAGAGAATCCGCATGCAAACTTTGTATGCGATATTATGCGCGAAAAAACAAACTCTGATATTGCTCTATGGCACCATAGCGGTGTAAGAAACTTTTTCCACGAAGGTGAAATAGATTCGCGTGATGTGAAAGATATGGCGCCGTTTCTGGATTATGTAGTAGTAGCAGAGGTGCCGGAAGATGTTATTGTCGAAGCGTTCAAGAAAGCCATAAAAGCAACTTATGATTCTCCGAATATGAAACCGGGGCTTTTGGCCGTTTCAGGTTTGAATTACACAGTTAATCCCGAAGAAGGAACTCTTACGGAGATGAATTTTATAGACAGAGACGGAAAAGAACAGAAGATTGATATTGAACACCCGAGAAAAGATAAAAAATACAAGGTTGTAACAGATGAATTTCTAATGTCGGCAGGAGCTGATTATAATGTGCTTGCGCCGGAAGAATTGTATATAGAAAAATATCCTTTTGATAAAGATATATTAATAAGCGAATATATCAAAGAAAAGAATGAGCCTGTTATAATTAATCATACAGGAAGAATCAAATATGAATCTGAAGAAGATGATGATGACTAGATAGCAAAAAAAATCTTCAGGCGTTTTATTATCTAAAAAGCAGGAAATTATGAAAATATCACTATCCAACATTAACCCTCAATTATTTACATTTAGGGAGTCAAGGGCACCTAAACAAAATAATCTGGAAAAATCCCCCCAAAAAGATAGTTTTGAGATGTCTATCGGGTATGTAAACGACCTTCACGGGCAAACAAATAATATGACAAGAATTTTATCGGGTATAAAAGGTGATTTGAGGGTTTCGGCAGGTGATAATAATATAGGTGATGAGAAAAATAAGGCTGTTAATCTTGCGGTTATAAAATTTATGAATATGGCCGGAATAAAGGGTTCGGCTGTCGGAAATCATGAACTTGATACCAAACAGAAGGATTTTGCAGACACGGCAAATAAATTTAACGGAGATTATTTTGCTCTAAACCTTAAGCAGGCACGCATAGAAGATGAAGATGCGGAAGAAGTTGAAGAACAGGAGCGGACACAATTAGATAAAGTTATTAAAAAATCCGCTGTTGTTGAAGTTAAAGGCGAAAAAATAGGGCTTTTGGGAACAGCACCGGTGGATTTAGCCGAGAGAATAACCCACCCTTCTTACCATTCGGATTGCAATGTAGATGCTTTGGAAGATAGTATTGAAGATATACAGGAAGAAGTAGATAATTTGCGTTCACAAGGTGTTAATAAGATTGTGCTTTTATCTCACTTAGGAAATGAACGCGATAGAATTGTAGCACAGAATACAGAAGGCATTGACGTTATTATAGGCGGACATACGCATGAACTTATAAAAGACATAAAAGAAGGGGAAAATCTAATATATTCGAAAAACGGCGAACCAGTAATTCTTACGGAAGCCGGAAAAAACGGGAATTATTTTGGTAAACTTAATCTTGTATTTGATAAAGACGGAGTGATTACAAAAGCACAGAATAATCTTGGAGAGGCAAGGCAGTTTCCTAAAAACATGATTAATCAGTATATAATCAACCAGATTCTGGGAGAACCGGAAGTCGTAGGGTTTATTAAATCCGTAACTCCTCCGCCTTTAACGTTAATAGAAGAAAATGCACATGCAAACTTTATGTGCGATGCTATGCGCCACGAACTCGGAGTTGATATTGCAATCTGGAACAACAGCGGAACAAGAAGCTTCTTTCAGGAAGGGATTATTGACTCCCGTGACATAAAAGATATAGCACCTTTTGAGGATAGAATCTCGGTAGCTGATGTCTCGGAAAAGAAACTTGTAGATATGTTTAAGCACACAATAGAGACAACATACAGAACCCACGGCAACAAACCGGGACTTTTGGCGGTTTCTGGCCTGCATTATACAGTTAATCCAAAAGAAGGAAAACTCACTGCAATGAGTTTTGTTGATAATAACAATATTGAACACCCAATAAATATTGAAAATCCGAGAGAGGATAAATTATATAAAGTCGCGCAAGACTCGTTTATGATGTTTGAAGGCGCTGATTTTGATATCCTGGCTCCGAAAGAAGAATGTATAAACTATCCTTTCAACAAGGATTTTCTAGCCTGCGAATACATAAAACATCTCAACAAACCCGTAGAAATAAACCAAACCGGACGTATAAAATTCGAAGAGGTATAGGAAGAAAGGGATAAAAGGAGTAAACCTGCAGTTTCAAGGCAGAAGCTACATTGTGGGATAAGTTTGTTACACCTATATAAAACTGCTTTCAATTTCATAGTGTCACAAATACCAGTCAACGTCATTAGGGTTAAACTGTAAAGTTTTGTAAAATATTTGACAAAAACTAGCAAAAATTTTTTTTATGATTTTTAAGTAGAATATAAAGCTCTCTCTTCTTATTTAAACGGACAGGCCTTGGTTACAAAATACACAAGGTCTTTTTTTTTATGTATTAATATTATATAGAAAATTTAATCAGATATCGTAAGTTAGGGTTGTTGGGTTTAACCTAGTTATATACTTATAAACCTCTAAAACAAATTCCTCCATTTACGGAACTTCCAGACTTTGCGTAATTCTGAGGGCAAAAATAACCATTTGGTGAGCCCGAAGAATCTCGTTGACTTTTGATATCCTTTGGAGAAGATTCTTCAGACGCTAACGCTCCTTCCACTACAGTCCAAAATAAATTTATAAACAAACTCCGCAGGCTATCATATATCTGCAATAGCAGAATATTACATGTTGTCTAGACACGAAAAAACCCCTCACCCGAATTTCTAAGTTTCGCCGGTGCTCAACTTGAAATTCTGCCCTCTGTCTTGGATTTGCTCCACGCTCACAGAGTTCCGCCTTTAAGCCTACTCGGCTTAGTCGGCTCCATCTGTTCGCTATCCGGACTACTATATTTACCCCCGTCCGTCCGCAAATCCGCTCCCGCAAGGGGCGAAGGGACTGCCACGCCAGGCGTAAAGCCTACCCGCCCCGCCAGATTGACCTCTGTGAGGGAGGGTCGAAATCTTTGATTTCGGGGAGGGGGCTTGTACTGATGTTGGATTAGTATTTTAAACTCCTAAAATTTATTTGGACACTAGTGCCCGCAAGGGACAAGGGAACCGCTATTTAATCCTATGTTTGAGACCGAATCTAATGAGCGAATTTACAAGTCCTTGAGGTAATTTAGAGACAAGGCTTGCAGCAAAAGCGTCTGCTCCTACGGTATAAGATAATTTTGGATTCTTACTCCTGTCAGCTTTTATTATTACATCTACGACTTTTTCAACCGACAAACCCTCACGTGCATTCTTTTTTGCATTAGAAATCAAAAACCGCATTTCTTTTTCATACCCGTCAAAATATTCAAAGTATTTAGAATTTTCATCAACTGATTTGCCCCATAGAGGAGTTGCAATAACCCCAGGTTTTATTGATATTACTTTGATATTTTTTTTATTTTCAATAAGCAATGAATTAAAGAACATGTCCAAACAGCGCTTGGAAGCACAATATGGAGAAATAAAAGGGAATATTCCAAAACTGGCCATAGAACTTATATTAATAATTTTTCCACCATTTAAAATTTCCATTAACCTTTTAGTTAATTCAAGATGCCCGAATACATTAACATCAAACTGACGTCTTAATTCATCCATCTCAATTCTTTCAATTGGTCCGGCAACGACACAACCTGCAATATTAACAAGTGTATCAATTTTAGTACATTTTGATAACAAATAATCACAAGCAAATTTTATTGTTTCAGGTTTCGCATAATCAATATAGAACGGATAAATATTAGCAGAAATTGTTCTTAAAATATTTTCATGCTCTTTGTTTCTATAACCTGCAAAAACAACATTATCTTCACAAAGGCGTTTCAGAAGAGCCTTACCTATACCGGATGTTGAACCTGTTATTACATATGTTTTAGTCTTCATACAATGGTCTCATTATAAGTATTGTAGATAAATTTACCTGAATAAATTCATGGGATTCAAGCTCTTTTTGCGGATACAACTTTGATTCCATAGTACAATTTTTTACAGCTATAAACTGTTTATTTGTATTAAGAATTTCTGATAATAGCCTGGTTCTCTTACCGATTTTAGGCATGAATACGTAACCTTTGATTATGTATTCAGCCGTTTCTATATAAACCTTTTCTCTCCAGGCCGATGTTGTTAATTCTAAGATTTCGTTGTTATCCATTTATTTATTCTCCACTGTGGATTATTCTCTTGAGCCATTTTGTCGAACCGCGATTGATTTTTATATACTGTTCTTTACCCTTATTTACCCCTAGCTCATGTATGACTGGAACAGCGGTAAGTAAAGTGCCAATGCCATAACAAGAACGATGCTGCCGATTACGATAAGCATGATAGGTTCAATCATTTTTGTCATTGTGTCAATAATACCATCGAGCGTTCTATCAAGGAAGTTTACCCCTTTTTCAAGCATATCGCCTAAACGACCGGATTGTTCACCTGTTGCAATCATAAA
>CALUQF010000131.1 GCA_944322835.1 Candidatus Gastranaerophilales bacterium
AAGAATTCTTGTCAATCGTTGAGACATAATTATCCGAAAAATTTAGTATTAAACTTTTTTACAAATATATAATAATTTTAATTTATATGCTAAAATTGACCTATGAAATATAAATGGCTGAATAGACAAGATAATCAAAAACTTATTATATTTTTTAATGGCTGGGGAATGGACGAAAGTGTTGTAAAACATCTTAATCCGCAAGATTATGATGTTATCATGTTTTATGATTATAATTCTTTGAATATAGATTTAAGTATAATTAACGGCTATGCGGAGAAATATCTCATAGCATGGTCTATGGGAGTTATGTGTGCATCCCTTTTTGAAATTGATTACCATAAATCTACAGCAATAAATGGAACTCTAAAACCGATAGACAACACTTTTGGGATACCTGAGAAAATTTATAGTTTGACAATAAAAGGCTTTAATCTGAAGAGCTCTGAACAGTTTATACAAAATATGTTTTTGGAAAAAATAACGTTGCCCGAAATAAAGCGTGAATTTGAAAATCAAAAAACGGAGCTTATTGCTCTAAAGAGTTATAATTCAAATTTAAATTTTCATTATGACAGAATTATAATAAGTGATAGTGATAAGATAATTCCTACAAAAAACCAAATTGCTTTCTGGGGAGTTGAACCTAATTTGCATAGCGGTCACTGTCCGTTTTTTCTGTTCAAATCCTGGAGTGAGCTTTTATGAACAAGGAACTTATTAAACAGAGATTTGAAAAAAGTTTAAAAACATATAATGATAATGCCATTGTACAAAAACAAATGGCGGGTGAACTTATCTCCATGCTTGATAAAAAAACTTATCCAAAGTTATTAGAAATAGGATGCGGAACTGGAATCTTAACGGAAATTTTGACTAAAAGGATTAATTTTCAATCGTATAAAGCAAATGACATTGTAAAAAAATGCGGGGAATATATTAAAAATATTAATCCAAAAATTGATTTTGTTTATTGTGAAGCAGAACAAATTGCCCGAGAAAATCAAGTATATGATTTAATCATTTCTAATGCAGCTTTCCAGTGGATAGAAAATCTTGAAAACCTTTTACCTATGTTTATGAATAGGCTGAACTCCGGCGGAACATTGATTTTTTCAACTTTTGGAGAGGATAACTTTAAAGAAATATACCAGGCTTGCGGTATGAGCTTAAAATATTATTCTGATGAGGATTGGAAACAAATTCTTAAGAATTCCCATTATATATTCAAAAAAGAAGAAATTGTGCTTAGCTTTAAAACACCATTAGAAGTTTTAAAACATTTAAAATATACAGGCGTAAATTCTATTTCCAATATGGCATGGACAAAAACTGACATGTTTAAATTTGAAAAAGCATATAATAATTGTTGTAATAATAAGCCAACACTGACTTATAACCCTGTTTTTATTAAGATAGAAAATATATCAAAATAGGACGGTTGGTTAATATTTTATTTGAAGAAAATATTATACAATACCAACATTGTTACAAACTAATGAGGTGCTATGGAAACAGCCCATACCAACCCTTTCTTAAACTCAAGAGAGAGTAATTTTATCAGCCACTTTCAAATTGAAGCGTTGTTGGAAAATATTCCAAAACTTATTTATATGAAAGACCTTCAGGGAAACTATGTTACAGGTACAAAGCATGCCTATGAATTTGTTAAAAACGGAAGAGACGTGTTTCATGACGTGCAGATTGATATTAACAAAATTAAAAATACAAATGATGCAGAGGATAAATTTGTAATATCTAATAATAAATCTATTACAAATGAGCGAGAAGTATATGATGTGCAAGGTAGACCCCATTGTTATAAAATATACAAGGCGCCTGTTAAGGGAAAAGATAATAAGATAACGGGACTTGTAGTTATGGTGGATAATGTAGATGAGGCCAAACTGCTGGAGGCTCAGCGTGATACTTTTGTGGCTTCTTTAGGGCATGATTTGAAGAACCCGACAATTGCGCAGATTAGAATGTTAGAGTTGTTGTTAAATGATCATTTTGGTGCAGTTATGCCGGCTCAGCGCGGTGTTATGCAAATGACATTGGATTCTTGCAAATATATGAAAGCAATGCTTGGTTCGTTACTTGCTACATATAGAAACGATAGAGGTGTTGTAAGGTTAAATTATGAAGAATTTTCGCTTATTGACCTTGTTGAAGAATGTGTTGAAGAAATGAGATATCTTGCAAAAGATAAAGAAATTGAACTATTTGTAAATAAAGAGTGCTTTATTCCGACTATATATGGGGATAAAATACAAGTAAAACGCGTTATTATGAATCTTTTATCAAATGGCATAAAATACGCATTCAGAAATACTAATATAAAACTAACTATATATAATGAAGATAATTATACCTGTTTTAAATTTGAAAACAACAGTCCATTTATACCACCCGAAAAAAGAGACACTCTTTTTGCACAATATGTATCCTATGCTGCTGCATACAAAGAACTTGGTATTGGTCTTGGATTATACACTTCGCAAAAAATTGTTAATGCTCACGATGGCATAATTTTTGTTGAAAGTTTTCAAGACAACAGAAATATATTCGGGTTTAAAATTCCCAATAACCCCAAAGATATTGATAAGCCAAGAACAATTATATTTTAAATCTTATTCTGTTACTCCGGCTGATATATTTTTAATTATTTCAAGCAGTTTATTAACCATTAAATCTTCGTATTTTTGAGCATTCTCTTTAGAATCCGCTTCAAATCTTAAAGTAAATACCGGTTCTGTATTGCTTTGTCTTATAAGTGCAAAACCTTTATCAAAAACAATTCGCATTCCATCTAGTGTTATAATATCTTTAATTTTTGTCTCAAAGAAATCCGGATTTTCTGCTATGACTTTTTGAAATTTTTCTAAAGTAGGTGCTTTTAAAGAATTCGGGCAAGGAAGCCTTACTTCTGATGAGCAATATAAAGCCTTAAATGGCTCAAGCATATCACTGATTTTGAACTTCGGATTAGCTTTTTTCTTTTTTGCAACAATTTCAATAATCCTGCACCCTGCATAAACAGCATCGTCAAAACCGTAATATCTGTCTTTAAAGAAAGTGTGTCCGCTCATTTCTCCGGCAAGGACAGCGCCTGTTTCTCTCATTTTAGATTTAATATATCCATGTCCTGTTTTGCACATAACAGCAGTACCGCCATCTTTATTAATGGTATCGTATAGAGCCTGTGAACATTTAACTTCTGATACAATTACCGGTTTAATCCCTTTTTCGTTATACTCTTTTATTACATCTTCCGCATAAATAAGGAGCAGCTTGTCACCTGTCATAGAGTTACCGTCAGAATCTATAACCCCGATTCTATCGCTGTCACCATCAAAAGCTATACCTAAATCAGCCTTATTTGCAACAACTGCTTTCTTTATATCATTCAAAGTTTTTTCATCACTCGGGTTTGGATGGTGATGAGGGAAACGTCCGTCAGGCATTGAGTAAAGCTCAATTACCTCACAACCAAGTGCTCTGTATAATTTGGGAGCAACAACCCCGCCGGTTGCGTTTGCACTATCTACAACAACCTTTATTCCTTCACCTATGCGGCCGAAGCGTTTTTTCATATCTTCTATATAATCAGGGATTAAATCATACTCATTCAGAATTCCGAACGGTACAGGAGGTATTCCTAATCTATACTCTTCAAGAGTTAGCTCTTTGACTTCTTTAATCTGTTCTTCATTTAAAGATTGTTTTGCATAAGTCATCTTAAGCCCGTTATATTGGCTCGGATTGTGGCTTGCAGTAATAATCATTGCACCGGTTACCGGCATATACTTTGTAATAAACGGCGGTAAGCCGGCAGCTTCTGAATAATATCCGATAGGAGTAGGCGCAAGCCCCATATCAACAACATTTGCTCCGCAAGAACGAACACCCTCAATAAGTGATTTAGATAATGAAGGTGAATGCAGCCTGGCATCACGACATACAGTTATCCATATCTCAGAAGGCAGTTTTTTAGTTTCTTTTACTAAAAACTGAACAAAGCCTCTTCCTGTATAATAAAATAATTCTTCTGTAATATCCTCGCCGTAAATTCCTCTTATATCGTTCTTTCCAAATGCTGATTCTTTTAACATGTTTTCTACTCCCTATGTATAACAAAATAATAACATAGAAATATGCGTTGAACAAAAAGAACAATCTTGTGTATAATAAAATAATGAGCATGCTGTCTCTAAAGAAAATTCCGATTGGTTTATTTTTTGTATTACCGGCAATAATAGGAATGTTTATTTTTATTGTGATTCCTATTTTTTGTTCTTTTGCCTTAAGCTTCACCGAGTGGGATTTGTTAAATGAAATAAAGTTTATAGGTTTAAGTAATTATAGAACTGTATTAACATCATCTGAATTTATGCAAATATTTATTAATACAGTTATATACGCATTTTCTACAACAATATTTGCAGTTATTATTCCTTTAATTCTAGCCTCTTTATTGAGTTCTAAAATAAAAGGTTCAGAGTTTTTCAAGACAATATATTTCCTCCCGTTTATAACGCCTGCAATTGTAATTGCCATAGTATGGTCCTGGATTTTTGACCCGAATATAGGGCTTGTTAATAATGTATTAAAAATACATTTGACTTGGCTTTTTGATATCCGTCTTGCGATGCCTGTATTAATTTTTGTGTCTGTATGGAAATTAATAGGATATAATATTGTTTTATTTTTGATAGGTTTTTCAACCATAAATTCAAATTTGTATGAAGCTGCAAAGATAGATGGTGCAGGTGCTTTGCAGATATTTAGCGAAATAACATTGCCGCTTTTAAAGCCGACTATTTATTTTGTGACACTTGTTACAGCAATTTCATCGTTTCAGGTTTTTGATTTAATCTATGTTATGACATCAGGCGGGCCCGAAAATTCTACAAACGTAATTGTTTATTCAATATACAAATATGCTTTTGAATATTTTGACATAGGAAAATCCTGTGCTTTAGCTTACGTTCTTTTTGCAATAATATTTGTACTTGCTCTTATTCAAAAAAGGATTGCAAAAGAAAATTTCTAATTTTATCCACTCATCTATAAATTTACCCCCCGGGTTGATAATTCTTTTTTAATTTTGATTGAAATAACATGTTTAAGTCGAAATTATAAAGGAGGATTTATGGCGAACTGCATTTACACCGCTCCTGTTTATAAACTGGAGGAATTAAATAATCTTTTTATAGAACTGACTGCCAAAAATTGCAATCAAAGGTGCGGAAACTGCTATATTGATTTCCCTATTAGTAGAAATGTAAAGGATTTTATATCTGTAGACAGGATAAAAGAAGCTTTAGTTGATACTAAAAAGGAAAATTTATATTGTATATACCTAACCGGAGCCGAACCAATGACTCATCCGGATTTTAATTCCATTTTGAGACTTTGCTTAAAAAGATGCAACGTCTGCATTTGTACAAATGCGAGTTTTTTAAATGAAAAAAAAGTCCGCTTTTTAAAGAAAGTCGAAGATGAAGGGGTAGGGGTAAATATGGGTGGAAATGAGAGTGGGAATCAGATTTTTTTCAAACTTTCTCTTGCTCACTATAATGAAATTGAGAGTGATAAGGTTCGTTACAGAGGTAATTACAGACAAACTCTTTTTTTTTTTTTTTTTTTAAGTAGGTATTATTTTTTTTATTTT
>CALUQF010000132.1 GCA_944322835.1 Candidatus Gastranaerophilales bacterium
TAGCTTGGTGCATAAAAATTGTTTGTTTTCATATGGTTATTAAGTAGCGTAATAAAAATTTTTGCTATGTGTTTTATTGTATACCGGGTAAGACAAGTAAAAGAATAAACTTCTATTACAAAAAATTACTTGCATTAAAAAATATTCTATGGCATAATATATATCAAGGTTGGGAGCCTTATAGAAAGTCTTTTATTTGACTTCTATTTTAGTATTTACAAGCCCGAAAAGGATGAGTACCTCACGTTCATGAGCGGATTTAAGTTTAATTATGATTTTTTAAAAAAGAATGCAACGCCCGGAAGCTGGAGGCGCGGATATGAGTATTACCAGAAAGATATGATTCAGGAATCATATCCTGAAAAAAACTTTTTTAAAGGCAAGGTAAAAGGAAATTACCAGGATTTTTATATTACAGATTTAATCTTTAAAAAGAACAAAATAGAGGCAAGATGCAACTGCCCATTAAAAGAAGAATGGTGCAAACATTCTGTCGCAATAGCTCTGAAAGCAATAGAAGATGGAGCTTACGACAGCTGGCTGCTTGAGAAATACGGTGTAGAGCCGGATAATTCAGATATTGATACAAAACTTAAAACTGAACCTCAAGGAAGCTATATTTTTCACTTTAATCCAAAAAGGCGCCAGAATTTCTTTTCAATACTTGTAAGAGACCGTTCTACAAATAAAATTGTACGTTCTCTTGAAAATATCTTAAGAGCTTTGATTGATATTCAGAGAACCGATCCGAATTTTGAGCTTAATGATGCGCAGAAGTCAGAGTTAGCTCTGTTCCAGACTCTTCTAAAGATTTCAAAACAAGATAAAAAAGCCGGCTGGTACGATATACCGATTACTAAATTCGCACCTGTATTTCCGCTCATGGCCGGATTAGAAGAAGTTCTTGATGAAAAAACTAAAGAGAGAATCCAATTTACGGATAATGTTTGGGATTTAAATCTTGATGTTTCAACTACAACGATTAACGGCGGAACAAATATTGTTCTTGAACTATTCTGGACACGGCCGGATAAAGAAGGTATTATTCCTTTTGAAGAGGTTAAATATTTTTCAAGACAGATTAAGTGGGGAAGGTATAAAAATATTATTTTCCCGATTAATATTGCAATGAATGAGCTTCCGCAAAGTATTATTAAGTCAACTTTCACTGACTTAAAAGAAGCTGACGGCGGCAAATTCGTATATGAAGAGCTTCCGCATCTTAAAGAGATAATGAATGTTACTATTGCAGAAAATATTTCTAAACTCCTTTTGGAACATAAACCGCCTGTTAATGTTGTAACATTAGGTATCGACTATGATCAGTCTCTAAAAGCGTCTTTAGAATTTGATTATTCCGGAGTAAGAGTTCCTTATTCAAAGAGCAAGGATAAGTCCCCTTATATTTCTGTAAAAAGTACTGAAGAAGACGGACTTGTTTATTGGATAAAAAGAGATTATGAGCATGAACAGATGGCGTATAATATGCTTCTTGCCTGCAAATTTGTTCCGATGCAGACAAATAACCTGGCATTAGAAAAAGAAAACGCTATTGATTTTTATAATTACTATATCCAACAGGCAGGAGAGGGCTGGAAGTTTGAAGAAAGAGATGATATGAATTTCTTTAAGCTTCTGGAAGAGCCTTTTAAAATGTGTGCAAAAATTGATTTTTCGGAAGAATCTGTTGACAGCATGGAAATCCAGCTTTACGGCCAGGTTGGAGAAGAAGTTATAAACTTTGATGATATCTACGACACAATCCAGAGCGGAGAAAAATATGCAAGAGTCAGAAGTTTAGGTTTTGTAGAGTATCCAGCGCAGAACATTTACCAGATTATGCGTTCGTTTAACTCGTTTGATGCATACAGAAATAATGAAAACAAATTCTTAGTAAAAACGTATCGTGTCGGTTTGATTACAGAGCTGCAAAACCAGGGTTTTGAGCTTGTAATGAGCGATAAGTTCAAAAAATTCTGGGAACAGATATCCACTTTTTCAACGACTTCAGATGGAGTTGAAATACCAAAGGGAGTTAATGCAGAATTCAGAGAATATCAGGTTAAAGGTTTCCATTGGCTCTGGTTCTTGTATCAGTATGGTTTAAACGGGATTCTGGCTGACGATATGGGGCTTGGTAAAACCCTGCAGGCACTGAGTCTTTTACAGAAAGCAAAAGAAATTGACGGCCCTCAAACGACTTTGGTTATAGCTCCGACAACAGTTGTTTTTAACTGGGAAGCTGAAATTCAAAAATTTACACCGGATTTGACCTGTCTAAAACTTACAGGTGCTGATAGAAAAGAATTGTTCAAGCATATTCCGGAATATGATATTGTTATAACAAGCTATGCCCTTGTAAGACGTGATATTGCAAAGCTTAAAAAGTATAATTTCAGATATATTATCTTAGATGAATCACAAAATATTAAAAACGCAATTTCACAAACAGCACAAGCTGTTAAAGAACTTCAAGCTGATCATAAACTCGCACTTTCCGGGACTCCTATTGAAAACAAACTTGAAGAACTCTGGTCTGTATTTGATTTCCTTATGCCCGGATTCTTATTTAATGTTGCAGAGTTTAATTACAGATATGTTACACCAATTATGGAAAGACAGGATAAAACTGTTGAAAAACGTTTGAAGCTTCAAATATTCCCGTTCATCTTAAGACGTATGAAACGCGATGTTGCAAAAGATTTGCCGGATAAAGTTGAAAATATGGCATACTGCGAACTTACAGATGAGCAAAAAGACTTTTATCTTGAAGTACTTGACAGCACGAAAGAAGAACTCTTTAAGAGTATTGAGCTTAACGGGCTTGAAAAGAGCAGAATGTCAATCTTCTCTGCGCTTCTACGTTTACGTCAAATCTGCTGTCACCCGAGATTATATGACAAAGAAAATGTTAAAGGTGTCATGAAATCCGGTAAATTTGAATACTTGAAAGGTATGCTTGAGCAGATTATTCAGGAAAAACACAGAGTTCTTTTATTCAGCCAGTTTGTAGATATGCTTGATATCATAAAAGCTTGGCTTGAAAGAGAGGGTATTCCATATGAATATTTAACAGGTAAGACAAAAGACAGACAGGCTGCTGTTGAAAACTTCAATAATAATCCAAATATACCAATATTCTTGATAAGCTTGAAAGCCGGCGGTACAGGTTTGAACTTAACCGGAGCGGATTACGTTATCCACTATGACCCGTGGTGGAATCCTGCAGTAGAAGATCAGGCTACAGATAGGGCTTACCGTATCGGACAGACTAAGAAAGTATTTGTGTACAGGCTTATTACTAAAAATACTGTGGAAGAAAAAATTCAAAAGATTAAAGGCAGAAAACGCGATCTTGTCGACAGCGTAGTTTCTATAGACAGAAATATTACAAAATCACTCACGATGGAAGATTTGCAGGATATTTTCTCTGTGGATTAATTATTTTGTTATTCCATTCATTAGCCTTAATTTTAAAATCCTTGCATCAAAGATTGAATTAAAGTCTTCGGGCAGGCCAAGATATTGCTTGTGCTCCGGCTTAATATTTTTGAGCAGGTTTTTCATAGCACCTATATATTTATTTGTAAAATTCGATTCTTCTTTCATATACATATGAGACAAAATCGGCGGAGTTTTAGGCTCATTTGGATTAACTAAATAATTAAGCACAACAGCTAAATCTGTTCTATGCAGCCCGAGAAGGCAGGCCATATAATATTTTCCTTCATCCATAATCTTAAAAAAGCCAGGCAGTTTTTTTATAAACGCATCTATTTCCTGCTGCCTCTCAATAGTCGATAATTTAGAGGAAAGCGGAAGATTAAATATCGGCATATTAATCTTTAGTTTAAAATTAACATAATCAAGCCCGTTTTCTCTGCATGTTTCTGCATATTTGGAATCATCGCCGCCTTCTGCTCTTAAATCTACAATAGTCCTAATCCCGCACTCTTTAAGCTCTGTTAGTAAAGATGTTTTTTGATTTGCAAGAGTAACACCGCGTATTGAATTTGAATCAATAAGCCTAAAATGCTTTATACCTAAAAGTTTCAGCCTTGCGATATCAAGAGAACCCGTTGATTTAACAAATTCATCCGCAACAGGGACAGACTTTTTTAAACCGGCATCTGATCTGAAGGCAGTTTGATTTGTTCTCGATAATGTTACTGGAAATATCCTCATACTATTATAAAACTTCTAAAAAAATTTTTTGCTACCTGCGATATCTTGAATGACATATCGCAATAGCAATCGCATCAACAGTATCATCGAGTTTGGGTAAATTATCAGTTTCAAGAGCAATTTTAACCATCTGTTCCACCTCTTTTTTTTCAGCTCTTCCATACCCTGTTAAAACCTGTTTGACCTCCATTGGAGTATAACTGTATATAGGAATATTAAAATTTTCAAGAACCGTTAGAATAACGCCTCTTGCTTCTGCTACAGGAATAACTGTTTTTTGATTTTTAAAAAAGAATAATTCCTCCACCGAAGCACAATCCGGCTGATATTTTCCTACAACCATAGTTAAATCATTATAAATTTCAAGAAGTCTTTTTGAGTCAGATAAATTTTTATCAGTTTGTATGGAACCTGAGGTTATAAGCTCTATTTTATCATCGTTTTCCGCTTCAATTATCCCGTATCCGACAATTGCCATTCCCGGATCTATTCCTAAAATTTTCATAGTTAAATTATATCATAACTTTACATTTCAACACATTTTGTGACAAAAAAATTATTTCGAGGTATTATTATTCTGGTACGTATATAAAAAGAAAAGGTTTTTCATGGAAAATACAAAAGATTTGGTTATCGGAATCCCCAGAGGAATGTCATTTTATAACAATTACCCATTCTGGTATGGTTTCTTTACAAGTTTAGGGATTAAAATTATATTGTCAGACCCTACGACAAAACAGACTATGTCAGATGGTTCTGCCCTTGTTGTTACTGAAACCTGTCTTCCTATAAAAATTTATCTCGGACATATTCTGAATCTGATAAAAAAAGATGTAAAGAATATTTTTGTACCATCTCTGCAATCAATTGCACCTAAAATTTATAATTGTTCCAAAATCAGAGGACTTCCTGATTTGGTAAGAAATGTTATTAAGGCTGATATTAATATAATTGAACCTACTTTAGATAAATCCCAAAAACATCAGGGATTATATGAATTTCTTCAAGAAGCAGTTAAACCTTTTGGAATTACAAACTTTGATGATATCAAAAAAGCTTCAAAACAGGGCTGGAGAGTTTACAATAACTTTCTTGTCATGATGCGCTCCGGTATGAGCTATAAGAAGGCTATGAACTATGCTCTCCAGGGAAAAGTATTTATAGAAAACCCTTCTAATTCAGCTCCTATAAATGTTGCACTTGTGTCACATGCATATAACATTTATGACGATAGAGCTTGTATGAAAATTTTTGAAAAATTAGAAAAAATGGACGTTAAAGTGTTCACATCACTTCAGCTTACAGACGAGCAGATGGCAGAGGGTATTGTTGCCCTCGGTGAAAAGCGCTACTGGGC
>CALUQF010000133.1 GCA_944322835.1 Candidatus Gastranaerophilales bacterium
GATCTTCAATTGTAACAATATGTTTTGATGCAGTCATATTTATCTGGTTAATTAAAGATGCAATTGTTGTAGATTTTCCGCTTCCAGTCGGGCCTGTAACCAGAATGATTCCGTTCTGATATTCAACAAAAGAGTGTAAAATTTCGGGAAGTTCTAAATCTTTGAGTTGTGGTATGTTATAAGATATATTTCTAATAACAAGTCCCGGCAGGCCCAGCTGTCTGTTATAATTAACCCTAAATCTTGAACAGCCTTTAATTTCAAACATAAAATCAACATCGCAAAGAGTTAAAATTTCGTCTCTAATTGCAGTAGGTGCTATTTCAAGAATTGCACTATCCAAATCTTCTTTTGTAAGAGGAATCATGTTAGTTTTTTTTATAAAACCATTTTTTCTAATATATGGCGGATGACCTACTTTTAAATGCTCATCAGAAGCGCCTGTCGCAACGGCACTTTTTAAAAAGTGTATGATATTGAAGTTCTCTCCCATATGAATCTCCTCTTAATCTAATCCTATCATTATTAGAAACTTTTGACAATAAGTTTGCAAAAAAAAATCCGGTTAAATACCGGAGAAATTTTATATAGAAAATTAAGTTGATTAGCAAGAATAGCTGCAACCGCCACCGGAGAAGCTTGAGCTTCCGGAGGAGAATGATACAGAAGATGATGCGATTGAACCGCAAGATTCACCGCCTCCCGTGTAAGCAATTGAGCCACAGGATTCAGTTCCTGAATAAGCGATTGAACCGCTTGTTTCGCAAGTTTCGCCAAATGCTACAATCGCAGCATCGCTTGGACCTGAATAGAAACTGCATGTATCAACACCGCCATTTGCAGGAGTTGTTGAGATTAATGATGTATTATTTGATATTAAATGTGTTGTTTTCGGTGCTGAATCAGACCCGATAAACATAAAACATGTATTTTTTTCTTCTGTTGAATTTAATGTGAGCATAACCTTAATCCTTACTGTGAAGTGTTTACATATATATAAAGTAAAAAAGATAAGCCGGATTTCACAACTTATCTTTTTCTTTACAAAAGTTTACATAAACATTATTTCTTTTCTTTTTCAAACTCATATACGCCGGGGAAAGCGTCTACGCCGGTTGTTTTCTTTGTGAACCAATATTGGAATTTAGGTATTAATGTTGATAAAAACACTGCGGCAACAGCAAAACCCGCCGCAAAGTTGACACCGCTTACTATTAGGTTTTTACGCTCGAATTTTTCCAAGGCTGATTTATTAATCTTACCGTCTTTTACAGACTTGCAAAACCGCTCTACATAATGCTCCATTTCGGCTTTTAGATTATAAAGCTTCTTATTGGAAACATATTTGAATTCATTTTTATAATCGCCGCCGGTAAAGTTATTAAAGACTTTATTAAGGAGCTCAGGATTATTGATTTCGGCTTTATTAAATGCATCTTTTAGCTGCTGTTTTGTAATAACAGGCTCTCCAACTCTTTCCGGCTGGAGTTTAGACATTTCGCGCGCTCTTTCAAGAATCTCTTTATCATCAATTAAGCCTTCTATGGCTTTTATCTTTATAACTTCAAGAGGATTTTTCCCTTTTCCTTTTTCCCATTCTTTAGAATTCAAAATCTTTTCAGGAAGCACGGTCTCTTTTCCTAACACAGCTTCTTTGAATTCATTTACCCCCATTTCTTTATTGCCAATAAAATCAATTAACTGTTTGCTGAATATTTCAGCAGTTCCGGGGTTAAGTCTTGAAGCCTTGCCGGTTTCGGCAAGGTTAAGAAGGCTTCTTACATGTCCTTGGGCCCACATGTAGAAATAAATAGAGCCAATATCACGGATTGCGATTTCGCGTCTTTCTTCTTTTCTTCTTGCGTTATACATACGACCGCCTGCAATACCAGCATCACTGGAGAGCAACTGACCTGTGTTTGTATTTTCTATCCAATTAGTGAATTTATTAATAGAGCCAATTGCACCGCCTTTAAAGGCAACAGAATTGGATTTAGCTTGTTCTTGCTCCGTTTTACGTTTACCCCTTACTTTTCTAGTAAGTGCTTGGTTAAGCGGAGGTACAATAAATCCTATAAACAGGTTTGCAAGTACAATACTTGTCATAACCTTTGCCCCTTTAATTAAAGCAACCTGATTTGGAGTAAAATTTTTGGGAGCTTTCTTTTTCATAAAGTTTTCAAATGGCGTTCTTAAAACCTTATCAGTACCGACATCAAAATTTGTACCATTTGATTTAAGAATTCTTCCAACAATCTTATCTCCGAGCTTGTTTAGGTATTTAACTCCGCAAAGCCAGACAATCGAGCCCATTGATTCTTCAATAAAACGTTCTCTGGCTTCATCCCCCTTGCCCCTTTTGTAAGCCTGATATGTACGTCCTGCAACAACAGTAGCTTCTAATGCGGCGATAGGCGCTAACGCGTCAGCTTTTGTCATACTTGTTATTACTTTTGATAATGTATTTCCTGAAACTGGCTTTATCATAAAAATCTTTCTTTTAAATCGGCTGTTATTAGTAAAATCCCTAAAGAATATTTTTTGTTATTCTAATTAAAAATGTTACAAAAGTAAACATTTTGTTTAAAAAAGTTAACTACTACTTGTATTTAGATTTTGTTTTAATTATGATGATTTTAAAATGTACAAGTAGTCAAAATATAAGGAATAGCAAAAATGAATCCTATCATTAAGAATTTAGAAGCAGAATACACAACAAGAGAATTACCGGATATGAACCCCGGTGATACAGTTAGAGTATTCGTGAAAATCGTAGAAGGTAACAAAGAAAGAATACAGGCTTACGAAGGAACTATTATAGCTGAACACGGTTCAGGCATCAATAAAACTATTACTGTAAGAAAAGTATTCCAGGGTGTTGGTGTTGAACGTGTGTTCTTAGTATACTCTCCACGTATTGAAAAAATCACAGTTCAAAGAAAAGGTGATGTAAAACGTGCTAAGTTATACTACTTAAGAGAACGTTCCGGTAAAGCAACACGTATTAAGGAAAAAATTGAAAAAAGATAGGGGTAAAGGAGGAAAATGGAAAAATAGGTGAATAGTGATGGCTAAAGAAAAAACACATATTCACTGGTACCCCGGACACATTGCTAAGGCTGAACGTCAATTAAAAGAAAAACTTAATCTCGTAGATGTTATTATTGAAGTTCGCGATAGCAGAATACCTTTATCAAGTAGTTATGCAAACATAAAGAAGCTTTTGGGTGATAAACCGAGGCTTCTTTTGTTGAATAAGGCGGATTTGACTGATAAGAATGAGCTTAAAAAATGGGTAGAGTATTTAAAGCAAACAACTGGCTGTCCGGTAATAATTACGGAGGCTAAAGGGGCCAAGGATTTAAATGCTGTGGTAAAAACAGCTGTAGAATTAAGCGAACCTAAAATTCAGGCTTTAATGGCTAAAGGTTTGTTGAGACGACCGGCAAGAGCAATGGTTGTCGGAATGCCAAATGTCGGGAAGTCAAGTATTATAAATAAGCTGACAAAGTCATCAAAGACCAAAATCGGGGCAAAAGCAGGAGTTACCAGACAGCAGCAGTGGGTTAGAATTAATCCTAAGCTTGATTTGTTAGATACTCCGGGAATAATTCCTACGAAGCAGGATAATCAGGAGCAGGCTGTAAAGTTGGCATTTGTTAGCTCTGTTTCTGAAAATGCGTATTCGCCGGAACCTGTGGCAAAGGCTCTTTTAGAAATGTTAAAAGAAAATGAATTTGTCAAAGATTACTATAAAACAGACGATTTAACTCTGGAAAACATTGCCTTGAAAAGGAACTGGATTATAAAGGGCGAACAGCCGGATACAGAGCGTACTGCAATTTATGTTTTGAAAGATTTTAGAGAAGGCAGGATGGGGTTATTTATATTGGATGAAATGCCGCAATGAAAAGATGTTTTTGGGTTGATGAAAAATCAGAAATATATGTAAAATACCATGATGAAGAGTGGGGCGTTCCTAAGTATGATGATGGGGAACTTTTTGAGCTTTTGATTCTGGAAGCTTTTCAGGCGGGTTTATCATGGATTACAGTATTAAAAAAGCGGGAAGTATTTAGAGATGCCTTCGACGGGTTTGATGTAAAAAAGATTGCTGAATATAAAGAGGATAAGATTCAAGAACTTTTGAGCAATGAAAAGATTATAAGAAGCAGAGGGAAAATTGAAGCTGCGATAAATAATGCAAGGATTTTTATTGAAATCCAAAATGAGTTTGGCTCTTTTTCCAATTATATATGGGGGTTTACCGAAAATAAAGTTATTAAAAGAACATCTGCAATTCTTCCGGCAAGTACTCCGCTGTCAGATAAAATTTCAAAAGATTTAAAAAAGCGTGGTATGAAATATACGGGTAGTGTTATCATATACTCATATCTTCAAGCTATCGGTATTGTTGATGACCATGATGAGACATGCTTTAAGTATTAACAAAGGATTATTATTACAGCTCCTATAACCATAATAGCAGAGCCAATAAGTTTTCTTTTTATGTTTTTTTCATGAAATATATTTGCTCCTAAAAAGACACTAAGCAGTGTCGATAATTGAAACAGGGCAAGGGCGTATGACACATTCATTTTAGAAAAAACATAGTTTGTGGAATATTGCATTATCCCGACAGCCAGTATTAAAAGCAGCTGGTGTTTATAGGATTTAATTTCAGGTTTGTGCTTAGAGAATAAAAGAAAAATAAAAGAAAATACAAGCCCAGCAAATGCCCATAAAGCAAATGATTTACTAACTCCTGTCATGAGTATAATTTTTTTGATGACAATAGCTTCAGAAGCTGAAAATATGAGCGCTAAAAATCTATATATGATGGCTTTTTTATTAATATTACTTTTTATATCAAGTACAAAGTATGTGCCGGTGATAATTAATATTATTCCGCATAATGCTTCAATTGATGGAATTTCTTTTAAAAAAATCATTCCGATAAATAGTGCAACTATGGGTTTATAAGAGTTTATCGGAGCAAGCGCAGACAGTTCGCCTATTGATAAAGCTTTTATAATAAAATAATTACCTAAAGCTCCTAAAAGGCCCATTATTAATACTAGAGGTATGGTCTCAAACGAAATAGTGCCGATAAAACCCAGCCCCAAAATACTCAACCCCAGATATGTATAAAAGTTTATAGCAGAAGAGCTTTGACCTTTGCTTGTCAGGATTTTTTGAAAGACATTAAGTCCAGAATTAGAGATTATCCTTATTAATATTCCTAAACAAGTGTAAAACATACCTTTATTATACAACTTAAATAATCAATCATAAAAAAAACCACTCGGTGTGTGTTTCGAGTGGGTTTTGTTTTCTGCATCCTAATGGTCTCTTTAGTGTTTATTATCTAGGAGTTTATATGATTTTTGGGGTATAT
>CALUQF010000134.1 GCA_944322835.1 Candidatus Gastranaerophilales bacterium
ACCTCCTGAAGAAATGATAAAATTTGTTGAAGGAGTTACCGGAAGACAGTCCGAAGAGACAAATAATTTGGATTTAATAAAAAGCATTGAATCCCTTCCGATTGATAAATACAGAGATTTTATGTCGGCAATCGATCCTGATGTTCAAAGACAATTAACATTCCAGTTAACTAAACAAGAACCTAAATACTTAACATTATTTGAAAATGAAACCTATATTAATATGCTTTCAACATTAATGAAACCTGAAATGGTAAAACCAATGGTATTTTTGGAGAAAGAATCACTTATTAATATGGTAACAGAGCTTCCTGATGATTTAATGTCTATAGTTGCAGCTCAGGTTGATACTAAGGATTTTGCAGAATATCTGCTTGACGGCCATTTAGATTTGCTTGAAGATGCTATGATGATTTAGTAAAAACAGCTTTGTTATAGTCGTTTTTGACATTCATCAGTTTCCATTGTGTAGTCTGATATTATAATAAGGTAACAGGAGTTTTGCATAAATAATTTAGATGCATAAAAGTCATTGTCAGGCAATGAATGACATACAAGCTTAGAATTGACAAAAAACAATATTTATTGGGCTGTGATACGCAGACGGTATTTTCCCTTATTTTCTTATTTACTCTAAAATGTAACATTTACCCCCAATTGTAAAGATTTTGTAAGAACTTGACATGTTTTTGATAGAATAAATAAAGTTGGACACATTAGTCGGAAATTAAGGGAAAGAGATTATGAAGAAAATTTTATTTATGTTTTTTACAATGTTAATGAGTCTGAGCTCTGTTCAGGCAATGACCGTAGATGAATTTATGGATAACAACATTGCACCGATATCTGATGCGGTTGCAAGATTAATATTTTTCCCGATAAAAATTTGCGGCTATGATGTTCCATTAATTATATTCTGGATTCTTATTGCAGGATTTTTCTTTACTATATATTTTAAAGGGATTTCTGTATGGGGATTCAAACATGCAATTGATGTAATCAGAAAACCTGCTGAAAAAAGCCATGAAGGCTTTGGAGAAGTTTCATCTTTTCAGGCACTTGCAACGGCATTATCAGGTACAATTGGTATAGGAAGTATTGCAGGTGTTGCTATTTCTATTTCAATCGGCGGACCGGGTGCTGCATTTTGGATTTTTGCAGGTGCACTTTTAGGTATGTCAATCAAGTTTGTAGAAGCAACTCTTGCTGTTAAATACAGAAGATTTAATCTTGACGGTTCTGTATCAGGCGGTCCGATGCATTATATAGCACACGGTCTTACAAGAAAAAAGATGCGCTGGTTAGGACAGCCTCTATCTGTAGTTTATGCAATTCTTTGTATTGGAGGCGGTATAACAGGCGGTAATATGATTCAAATTAATCAGACAGCTCATCAGATGGTATTCATAACAGGCGGAGAGCATAGTTTCCTTAACGGTTTCACCTGGGTTATCGGGCTTATTGTTGCAATATTGATTGGTATGGTAATTGTAGGCGGTATTAAAAGTATAGCCAAAGTTACAACAATATTGACTCCTACAATGTGTGTTATGTATATTGTATCCGGCTTGATTGTTATTTGTGCAAACTTCGTAAACATACCACACGCTATTATGCTTATATTGAAAGAAGCTTTCCAGCCAACTGCAGTTGCAGGCGGCATTTTCGGGACAATTATTATTGGTCTAAGACGCTCTGTTCAGTGTAATGAAGCTGGAACAGGTGCGGCAGCGATTGTTTACGCAACAGCACAGACAAAAGAGCCTGTATCCCAAGGATTTGTAGCACTTATTGAGACATTCTTAACAGGTGTTTTATGTTTGTTTACATCTTTCGCGATAATATTTTCTGGCGCGCTTAATCAATATGAAGTTGGAAAAATTTCCGGCATAGAGCTTGCTTCAAATGCCTTTCAATCAGTAATTCCATTCTTCCCAATTATACTTTCTGCAATTGCAATAATGTTTGCTCTTTCTACATTAATATCCTGGGCATATTATGGACAAAAAGCTTGGACATTCTTGTTTGGGGAAGGGAAAAAACGTGTTTTAGCATTTAACCTCATCTATTGCTTATTTATAATAATCGGCTCTGCAATGAATGTTAAATCAGTAATTGATATTACAGATGCTATGATGATTGCATTATGCGTTCCAAACATTATAGTTCTTTATATTTTGTGTCCTGAAATTAAACGCGACTTAAAGACTTATCTTGAAAAACACAAGATGAATTTCATGAGATTTTAGTATGCTTTATTTAGATGCGGGAACAACATATTCAAAGATTATAAGCGACAAGAACTGTTTTGATAAACAGTTCTTGTCTTTCTGCAAAGGGGGAAAATCTGGGGGTAAATATTATTATATTTTACCTTCGGCAATAATTAAATCTCAAAATATAGAACCTGACGCTTCCTGCGGGCATATGGCTAATGCCAATGAAAATGAGATTATTGCACTTGCTAAAGGCGCAAAAAAAAGAAATATAGATTCAGATGCTACAATCTTGGATTTGGGAAGCAGAGATGCTAAATGGATAAAGTTTAAGAATAATAAATTTCACGATATGGACTGGAATACTTCCTGCGCCAGCTCTACCGGCGCAACGGTTGAAATGTTATTAAAGTTTTACGGGCTTAAAACAGAAGATTTAAGTTTTGAAGAAGAAAAATTTAATGTAACCTGCGGGATTTTTGGTATGGAAAAAATTATGGACGCTATATCGGAAGGTGCAAAACCGGAGGCTGCAGTCTCAAAATTTGTACATGGAATCGCATTTAACGCCTGGAATTTTTGTAAAAAACCAGAGAAAATTTATTTGTCAGGTGGTTTCTGCGAAAACAAATGCCTTGTTGATTCTCTAAAAAAATACTGTGAAATAGAACTTTTAGGAAGATTTGTTCTTTGTGAAGGCTTGATGTCAGAGTAGGTTTTATGTATACTCATAAATGTATGAACAAGCACAAACTTTCTCTTGCCATATATTGGCATATGCATCAACCGGTCTATGAACTTGAAGGCACTTATTTAATGCCGTGGGTAAGACTGCATGCAGTAAAAGATTATCTTGATATGGTGCTTATTTTAGAAAAATACCCAAAGCTCAAACTTAATTTTAATATTGTACCGGCTCTTTTGGATTCAATAATAGATTATGCACAAAACGGATATCATGATATACATTCGGAACTTACGGCTTCTGATGTCGAATCCTTGAATGATGAAGAACGGGCTTTTATTTTAAATAATTTTTTTAGCTCTAAATATGAAACAATGATTTTTAGAAGCGAAAATTATAAGAATTTATATCAGAAGAGATTTTCTAAGGATATTCCTGTAATAGAGGATTATACAGATAATGAACTCTCAGATTTAATGGCGTTATTTAACTTGGTCTGGATTGACCCTGTTCATTTTGAACGGTATCCAAGATTAAAGGAACTCTGGAATAAGCAGTATAACTACACTAAAAACGACAGACTTGAAATACTGGATATTCAGAAACAAATTATCAGAGAGATTATTCCTGCATACAAGAAATATATTCAGACCGGAAGAATTGAACTGACGACAAGTCCCTATTATCATGCGATTTTACCTATTTTAATAGATGTAAAAGCATCAGTAAAATCAGTTATCACAACAGAAGGTCTTCCAACTTCTTTAGGAATGCTTGATGATGCGAGATTACAGATAGAAACTGCGCTTAATAGAATTGAAGAAGTTTTTGGTGTACGTCCTAAGGGAATGTGGCCGCCTGAATTATGTCTGGGGCCTAAAACATTAAACTTATTGGCAAAAGAGGGTATTAAATGGACTATTTCAGACGAAGGAGTACTTTCAAACTCTATTAATTTCGATTTTATAAGAGATTTTAAGGGAAATTTAAATGACCCGTATCATTTATTAAAAGTATATACATATCAAACCAAAGATTCTGAAATAGACATTATATTTAGAGACCGGTCAATACCAAATCTTATCAACTTTGAATATGCAGGAATTAATGCTGTAATGGCATCTGGAGATTTGTATGACAAAATAAAAAACATTCAAAATAAATTATTAGTTTCACCCGATGAAACACACATGCTTACTATTGCTTCAGACTGTGAAAATTGCTGGGAGAATTATCAAAACGATGGGCGGGATTTTCTTGAATCGTTCTATTCGTATCTGGAAAATGATGAAAGTCTTGAAACAGTGTTAATCAGTGATTATATTAAAAAGGATAAGCATAAGAAGAGTCTAAAGAAAATACATTCGGGCTCTTGGATTGATAAAACTTTTCAATATTGGATAGGAGAAACAGAAAAAAACAAAGCCTGGGCATTGTTGAAAAAAACAAAAGATGACTTTGAAGAATTTGCAAAAAATAATAAAAATAATCCAAATCTTAAGCTTGCAAAGCGCGAACTTTTTATAGCAGAAGGCAGTGACTGGTTCTGGTGGTATGGTGAACCCAATAATTCAGGACAAGATTTTGTTTTTGATTATATGTTCAGAGAGCGGTTAAAAAGCGTTTATTTACTGCTTGAACAAGACTACCCCAAAAATCTTGACAAAACATTAATTTCAGCAATCGAAGTTCCATTTAAACATCCTAAAAGAAATATAACACCAAAAATGGACGGCTTGGTTTCAAGTAGTAATGACTGGTATAATGCAGGTTCTATAAGTATGCTGGATGGTCCTGTCTTTAGAGAAAATAAAAATGTTGATAAGATTTTATTCGGATGCGATAATAAAAATGTATATTTTAGGCTTCATATCAACAAAGGTTCCGGTGAAATCAGTTTTGTTGATAGAATTAATCAATTTTATATATACACAAGAAATGCCTTAAGAGTTTCTGAAAGATCCTTTATAAGACTTATCAGCAAAACTGATAACCCATATCCTGTTCTTATGGAAAAATTCGAACATGAGCTAACACTAACACTGGTAAAAGATACTCTATATCCGATAAGGCTTGCATCAGTTTTACATCCCAATATGTGGACCTTAGAAGACCCGGATGGTATTGAGGTTATATACAATGATGTTATAGATATAAAAATTCCTTTTGATAAACTTGGAATAATGCAAGGCGAGACTGTAGAATTTTTTATGGCAAATACTGATTCCGGAGTTAAAAATACCCATATCCCTCAAGAAATATTACTATCTTTAACCCGGGTATAATATTCTTTTTCAATTACAAAAAGCTGAAAACTGTCAAAATAATACGCAGTGTAAATTTCAGCGGTTTTAAAATTTATTTTCTTAACATTTCTTAATAAATTGACTCCAAAAAGGCAATT
>CALUQF010000135.1 GCA_944322835.1 Candidatus Gastranaerophilales bacterium
CATTAAATAAATAGCATAAACCTCGACCGCTTCAGCCTCTTCACTGCAAATTATTGAATTTTGCATGATGGCAAATTGTTTAAAAATATATGCCGAGTAATAAATTTCTCTTGCCATTGCTTTTACTTTTGTTTTGTCCATATTACCTCGCTTATTTTATAAGTTAAATATAAGTATATTATAAAGTATACAATTTTTCACTTATTTTGTAAAGTAAATATAAGAATAAAATAAGGTAAAAATAAATGAAAAAAAATTTAATTAGAAACGGAAGCGGTTGGGCTATTTTTGTACCAAAGCCAATTCTGGAATTGCTTGACATCAATCCCGAACAGGACCAAATCGAAATGGAAGTGGAGGGAAAAGTGATGAAGATTAAAAAAGCAGAAAAGGGGCAAGAAGAGACCTAACATCGTTCGGGTATTAATTTAAAATATTATCAAATATAATACTCGGCGCCTGCTCAACCTCCTTATTTCCCCAGCCTTTGGCCTTTGATGAGGTTGTTATATAAAGCTTCTTCTGCGCACGGGTAATTGCTACATAAAGGAGACGCAGACTCTCTTCCGAATTAAATTCCTTTAAGACAAGCTCCTCTTTGCGTTTGTAATTAGAATTAAATGACTTAACCTCTTCCATAAATAATGATGAAGACTTAAGTTTTTGTTTTTCTACATCAATTTGAAGATTTTTCTCCGCCATCTCCGGAAGAAATACATACTCAAACTCATCACCCTTAGATTTATGCAAAGTCATAATCTGAACCTTACCTTTCATTGCATCTTTATCTTCCTCATCGGAGAAGAACTTAAATCCGCTCAAAGAAGGTCGTTTTGATAATTCTTCAAGCCGCTGCAATGTGAGGTCAAATTTCCCCTGTGCATTCAATCTTTTTACAAGTGTTGCTATTAAATATACATTTGATTTCTCAATATCACTTGTATAATAAAAAAGTCCTATTCTTATTACTAATTCCTCGAGCGGCAGCGTAGAAGAATTAAGCCAGTATTGCATGTCCCACAAAAACTGCGACAAATCCGCTGATTCAATATCATCTCCGTCTTTTTGTATAAAAGGAATTTCAGAGGCTCTTATATGCAGCTGGAGTCTGGGTTTATAAAAGCCTAAATCAGCAAGTGTTTCGTACACAGATACAAGTATCTCATTATCATACGGGGATTGAATAAATTTCAGAATAGAAAATATCGTGTTAAATACTCCCTTCTGCCCCAGAGATTCGCTTCTTGTAATACTTTTTAAGCCGGCATTGTTAATAAATTCAGCCCAATTCCCGACCTGATAATTGTTTCTTAATAATATTCCGACCGTTGCATCTTTATTTCTGGTCAAGATATTTTTTATCTCTTTCAATATAAAATTTCTCTCCGCAAAATTGTTTTCAAATACGCAGGAGAAAATAGCATTCTCACTTACAGGATTTTTCCCCTCAACCCCTCTCATATAGCTTTTGAAAAAAGCTTTAGGAAGGATTTTGTCTCCAAAATCAACAAGCTTATTCGCTAAATCCATGACATCTTGCGTACATCTCTGGGAATAATTCATCTCTACGGTTTTATCCGCACTCTGGATAAAATTTCTGAACCCTTCAACATCAGCGTTAGAAAAAGTTGTTGTAATTGCTTGATTAATATCACCGCAGCGGATTAAATTTTTATGTTTACCCGACAATAATCCGATTAATTTCTGCTGCACAGCCGATGAATCCTGTGCTTCATCTTCTATAATATATTCGCACTGACTCCTGTAATATTCTAAAATATCAGGATTATTTTCTAAAAGCTTTACCGACATGATTAAAATATCATCATAATCAATCAAATCAGCTTCCTTCAGCTCCCTCTGGTAAGCACGGAAAAATTCCTTAAACTTTAATGTCTTTTTATCCGCTGATTCAGTATCAATATCCCCTTCCTGCAGCTTTAAAACCGAAATTGCCCTATCAAACTCTTCCAGCTCTGTTTTTGTATATTTTCCTCCAATACCTCTTATTATACGCATTCTCTGTGTATCGTCACATATATCAAAATCTGATGAAAGATTCAGCCTTTCAAAATTAGAATTTTCTTTAATAATCTTAAGCGCCAAACCATGTATAGTACTGATATTAGGAAGCCTGTTTGTATTCGGGCACATGTTCTTAATTCTTTCCCTAAAATTTCTGGCCGCAGAATCCATATAAGTCAAAACATAAATATGTTCGGGATTAACTCCTCTATCCATTAGTTTAATTATTAATGCCAGCAAAATTGTGGTTTTCCCCGCCCCCGGAACAGCAGAAATCGCCATAGAGCCTTTTTCATAATCCAAAACCGGCTTCTGATCGGGACGCGGAATAATCCTGAAAGCTTTCTTTTCTTCTACAGGTTCATCATCTCCACCTGCAAGATAATCTTCAATCCCGCCGAGATTTTCAACGCCTGACGGATCAAATAAACTTGAGCATGCCCAGACATGCTCCCGCGCTAAGAGGAGAAGCTTTCTTAAAATCCTTGCAGTCTTTTGTTTTGATAAAAATACATCATCTTCAACCGTATATTCGTCTTTTGTCCAATCTGCCTGCATAACCCATGCATTATACAAAGGCCCCGTATCCGTTTTTACCCAGTCACCATGCGATACATCAAGCCAAAACTGATATTTTGTTGATATTTTGTTATCAATAATTTTTTGCGGAGTCGCTACAACTAAATCATTATCATGTATTTCTAATGTTGAACTGGGGTTTTCTGCAATAATAGAATTTTCTATCTGAATAATAATATCGTCAGCCCTTTCAATAACATGCTCCCAGCCTAAAACACTCTCAAAATCCTTAAGCTGTTTTATAAAGAAATTAAATTTATTAATCTTTGTTTCGTCTACATAATCCACCGAGCTGTAAAACATGTCAAAAACTTTCTTAGAAAGCTTTTCCTCTTTTGATTTAATCCTAACAAAAGCCTCATGGAATTTTTGATATTTGTCATTATAAAACTCTGTTTCATTCGGAAGCTCATGCCTCTCTTTATAATACTCAAGAATTGTCTTGCAATATTTTAAAGGAATACCGATAAAATCAGAAAGTATAACCCGCAGCTCCATCTCGGAGATTTCAATTCCAAGCATGAGTTTGAGAATATTCAAACTCGATTTTACAAGCGGATTGTCTGCAAGTTTTTCACTCCCTGACAAGAATAAAATATTACACCCCAATTTTTCTCTAAGTGTAAAATGAAGCATGTCGTCCTGAAGCGGAGTTATGATAGCAATATCTTTTGGAAGAACGTTTTTTTTGAATAAGTTTTGTATCTTTTCAATCGTATAATCCAGAATTTCCGCGCGTTTTGAGAGTGAAGTTAATGTAAAATTTTCTAATCTTTTTTTTGTTCCTTCAAGAATGTTGGAGAAGATTATATCACCTTGGGGAAAGGGGTTTTGGGGGGTGAGGGGTGAAGAGTGAAGGGTGAGGGGAGAGTAATCCTCCGCTTGGCACAAATAGCTTTCCGCTTGCGCGTATCCCCCCGCCCCCTGTGGGAGGGGGCTAGGGGGAGGGGTCAAGTCTTTAAGCTTGGGCTGTTCGCAAATCAGTAATTCTTTTTCTTCCATGTTTTGTGCAACAACTTCAGTTTTATAAAGACCCCTCTCCGAAATCAAAGATTTCGACTCTCCCACAAGGGGAGAGTAGTTCCACGCTTGGCGCAAATTGCTTCCAGACTGCTGTAATATTTTCTCAATAACACCCTCAATATTACTAAAAATATCATTATTAAAAATTCTTAAGACTTTATAACCATTATCTTCTATAAACTTATCTCTTAACCTATCATGCTCTTTTTGTTCTTCATCAAGATGTCCTCCGCCATCAAGTTCTATTACTAATTTTTTTTCATAACAAACAAAATCAAGAATATAGTTTCCAAATGCTTCTTGCCTCCGGAACTTTAATCCTGCCAATTGTTTCTTTCTTAAGTAATACCACAGAATTTGTTCTGCGGGAGTTTGGTTTTGCCTCAATTCTTTTGAATAATTTAGAGCTTCTTTTGAGTAAAAATGTCTTGCCTTCAAGTGTGCACTTTCCCCCGCCCCCTGTGGGAGGGGGGTAGGGGGAGGGGTCAAGTCTTTAGGCTTGGATTGTTTACTTACAGCTAAATTCATTTCTTCTATATTTTGTGTTATTACAGTATTTTCTATTTCACCCCTCTCCGAAATCAAAGATTTCGACTCTCCCACAAGGGGAGAGTAGTTCCACGCTTGGCGTGAAACTGCATTTAATTTTATATTTACCTCTGCCCCTTCATTTACCCCCTCGTTAAATAATTTTTTTAACTTGTACTCAATTGATGTATCCGCGCTTAAATACCCGCACCTTGAGGAACCAAGAGAGTCAAAACAAATTACCCAATCCTTGAGCTGTGGCCTTAGATAACTTATAAAATCAAAACAAACCGGAGTCATTTCGTCCGCGTCATCAACAAGAAGATATTTAATATCCTTAAAATAATCCGTATTTTTATAAACATGGTTAAAAATCAGAGTCTGCCGCAAATAGTCCAGACTTCTGGTTTTCAAAGTTGAGGACAAAAGTTTTTTTATAATAATTTCCGCATCATCAGCAAACGACTCTTTTAAAATCTTAGACCGTTCTTTTACCTCCTCATTAGTTAAATGATTTTGCACAATTAAAGAATACCTTCTGAAAATTTGATGCAAAAGAGATTTTTTAGAATTATATCCCTTAACCTCAACATGCTTTAAAATATCTTTTAATAAAAACTGCGAGACCTCTAATCCCACCAGATTCGGCAAAATAAAATGTCTCTCTCCCGGAATGGAATTTTCAATAAAACACCAGTTGTCAATAAGTGTATTATATACAATTGAAAAAAAAGAATGAATATTTAACTTTTCAACCGCACTAATTTTTATATTATCTAATATTTTATCCGTAAATTGTTTTTTTAAAGTGGAATTTTGTACAAGAACCAGTATTTCTGACGGTTTCACGCCTTCAGAAACAAGCTCCAGATATTTTTCAACTAATACTTTAGTTCGAAAATCGACTTTAATAAAATTTAATAACATACTCCTTATAGACTATTTTATCATAAATACGGTTCAAACCTCTTGCCAAATCAGAAAATTTTTACTACAATAATCTCGTAAGCAATTACGGATACACTATTTAAGAAGGAGATTAAAATGGCAAGAGTTAAAGAAGAAAAAAAAGGTATTCAGGAACAAATCATTGAATCAGCTGGTCAAATCTACAACTA
>CALUQF010000136.1 GCA_944322835.1 Candidatus Gastranaerophilales bacterium
ATTAATTTTTTTGTAAAATCATCATCATTGTAATAGTTGTCCATAAATTTTCTCCTTATGATTCTTAATTTTTTGTTATACATCATTATCAATCACAAAACGCTGTTTATGCTACTTTCAGACAGTTATCGGGGCGCACGATTATGCATACACATAGATCATTTTTTAATATTTTAATATTTAATGATGTCACATATGGACATGTTCGGATCAAATTTTTGTAGTTTTATATTTATCACTCAAAAAGAGAATGATTGCCAGACTCTATTAATAAGTATTGATAAAATATTAATTTTTCTTTAATTTTTCAATTATGCTTTGAAAACATGTTATAATTTGAAATATTATTAGAGATGGGGTTGGGGGGACATGTACAATCTAAATTCTGAAATTTGTGAATTTTTAAGTAATATTGAACCAGAAAAAATTTATAAAGAACAAGCTGCTAATGCTCAAAAAGATTTAAGGGATTTTTTAAAATCATCGGCAATCTTTAAAGATTTATATGCAGATTCATTCCTAACTGGTTCATATAAAAGACATACCGCAATAAAAGAAATTAAAGATGTTGATATTAT
Organism: Candidatus Gastranaerophilales bacterium; assembly: GCA_944322835.1. GTDB lineage: Bacteria > Cyanobacteriota > Vampirovibrionia > Gastranaerophilales > Gastranaerophilaceae > CAG-196. The sequence goes on from CALUQF010000136.1 coordinate 579, forward strand.
AGTAATTTTAAACAAACCTGCAACAATACTTGAGCCAAATGAGAATATCAAAGAACTATTTGATAAGCTAAAAACAGCTCTAAAGGAAGAATTTGAACTTAAACAAATTGAACAACAACGCCGTTCTATAAAATTAATATGGAAGTTTGAAAATAAAAAAGACAATGATATTAGAAATGATACCTTAACAATAGATATTGTGCTAGCAATCCGAAGCGAAGAAGGATCAAATTATAACTTGTGGATTCCAGATAAAAATTTAGACAAATGGATTAAAACAAATCCTCAAGGGCATATTGATAAAATAACTGCAAAAAATCAAGCATCAAGTGAAATTAATGGACAACGAATATTTGTTCCAACGATTAAAGTGTTAAAATTCTGGAAAGGACAATATTACAAAACGCCGAAAAGACCAAAGGGTTTTTTATTAGAATGTATCTTGTTTCATAGTTGGAATAATACTGCTGATAATTGGTTAAATTGTTTAACTGAAGCCTTTCAAGATATCAAAAATAAGTATGGCGCTTACAAATATATTGATACAGATTCCCAACTTGATTCGGTCATAGAAGATATTGGGCTTGAAGATAAATATATTTATACTTCAACAACTTACAAGAATTTTAAAATATTTATAGAAAAGGTAGAAACAACATTAACCAAGCTAAATGAAGCAAAGAATGCCGATACAAAGTATGATGCGATAAAAAAACTACAGGAGATATTTGGTTCCGAATATTTTCCTAGTCCGAAAGAAACTGATAAAGACATTAAAAATGTAAAAACAACAGAAGATAAAAGCATCTCAATAATAACAGGTTCAAATAAAAATCCAGAGGCAAAACCCTATGGTTAAAATTGAAACATTTAGAAACAATTTTTTAGAAAAATATAGAGAAGTTTTGTTTGGCAAAGGCTTTGAGTTTATAAAAACATCTGGTTCAGGCGAATTATGGCATGGATTTATAAACATCAAGGACAAAAGTGACAACTCAGAGATTAAATGTGATGTTTGTATATACTTTACGGATACTTTTCCTTATACTCATCCCGAGGTATTTGCGTTGTCAGATGATGATTTTATAAAAAATAGTCGGCATCAAAATAACAAATTTTTATGTTTATGGAATGAAGGTGAGTGGAATACATACATGTCACCAGAAAATTTTTACAAAAGAATTGAAGAATGGTTTAACCATTCAAAAAATAATGATTGGGAAAACAAAGATCGAAAAGCTGATTTAGACAGACATTTTTGTACAAATAGTATTCTTGCTATTAATGATAATGAGTGGAAAGAATTTCCTTTTGACAGCGCATATGGTTACTATAAATATGTAAAATTAAGCTTTAAGGATTACATTCAAGGGGTTTTTATTCATAGCCCCCAAAACGGGGTTGTTAGCAGTGGCTTGTTTTTAGCACCCTCACAGAAATTTACCCCTAGCAATAATAAAATACTAAAAGCATTTCATTACTTTGAACAAAATCAACAAAATACATTTGATGGGACTTGGTTTTATTGCAAAGAAGAAATTAAACCTTGTACAAACTTTGAAGAACTAAAAAAGCAAATATACAAACTTTGTAATGCTACACAAGATATAATAGATGAGGAATTTAAAAAAATTTTACAAGCCCCAATAGAAAATGTGATGTTTTCTATTTTATATAAGGATTTTGATAGTGAATTGCAATGGGTACACTTCGACTATAATAAAAAAGAAAATATTCTTGAAACATTTAAAACTTGCAAATGTGATGACGAAAGTTTAGCACTAAGAGTTAAGCATTTAAAAACAAAAATTCATGACAAAAAAATTGCAATTTTTGGAATCGGAGCAATTGGTTCTTTTGTCACAGAATCATTGGGAAGGCATGGGTTAAAAGAAATTTCATTAATCGATCATGATATATTAGAACCTCAAAATATTATTCGGCACGCATTAAGTGCTTGTTATATAGGTGTCTATAAGGCTCAAGCAATGTCTCAAGTTATAAATAATTTTTCATTAGGTAATACTAAAACTAAGTGTTACTTTAGGAGCAAGTATGACATAAAAGAATACGAAGAAATTATAAATGATGCGGATATTGTTATAGATTGCACTGCAAATCGTAACTTTTCTTTAATGTTAAACCATATTTGTTTGAAAAATAATAAGCAGGCTATTTATATAACATCGCATAAGAAAGCCTCTATTGGAAAAGTTATTGTAGTAAGACCACACGTAGATCCTTGCTTGTGCTGTTATTATGGGCAAAATGGAATAATTGATGAATATGAAAAATTTGATTATCCTTATATCGCACAAGACATTGATGACGAAATTAATCTAGGATGCGGTGATGTAACTTATCCTGGAGTTTCATCAGATATAGAAATGATTGCACTGTGGGGGGTAAAAATAACTTTGTGGCTTTTACAAGGAAACTTCAAACATAACTACTGTTTGATTGTAAATGATGAATTAGATATTGAAAATATTCACCCAGATTTAAAATCTATAGGGCATAAATTCAGAAAATTTAAAAAGCTAGAAGGATGTGAAATTTGTGGACAATAAAAGTGTAATAATGTCAGACTCTGTGAGAAATTTTATAAATTCATATAGTTCAGAATGTCTCCCTAATGAAACCGGAGGTATTTTATTAGGCTTCAATGATCAAAATAATATTTATATTACTCATGCAACCAAAGCAGGAGAAAAAGCAATACACTCACCCTTTAAATTTATGCGAGACTATCGCTTTTCAAAGCAAGAATTGGACAATATATTTGTTAAAACGGAAGGACAATGTGATTATATTGGAGAATGGCATTCCCATCCCTCAAACTGCAGCATTAGTCTTTTGGACATGTTTAGTTTGCTCTCTCTTACCTTAAATCCTTTTAATAACATTAATCAACCAATTCTATTAATTAATATTAACGATGGAGAAAATTGGAGAAAAGATATTTTTGTATATGATAATTTAAAACTTTGTAAATTAAAGAATAAATAGGGAGATATTAATGGATAACGTTATAACAAATGAAGGTTTAAAAAATTTTTTCAATTGCTTACAGGAAGGAATGTGTTCAAAACTTAATATTACAAATAGCATACACAAACATCCCGTTGCAAAAGGAGATTCCACTGAAATTAAATGGTCAGACTGGCTAAAAGAATATCTACCTAAAAGATATTCTGTTGAAAAAGCATTTATTATAGATTATCAAGGTAATATAAGCGAACAAATCGACATTGTTATTTTTGATAAACAATATACACCATTTATATTTAATGATAATGGAGCTCTTTATATACCAGCAGAAAGTGTTTATGCTGTATTGGAAGTAAAGCAAAATCTAAATAAACAAAAATTAGAATATGCTGCTAAAAAAGCAGCTTCTGTAAGAAAACTTTGTAGAACTTCTGCCCCTGTCGTTCATATAGAAGGTATATCTGCCCCGAAAGAGCCGCATAAGATTTTATCTGGAATTCTTGCTCTTTATTCTGATTGGGTTAATGATTCAGTAAAAATAGATGAACATTTAAGTGTTTTGAGTGATGAGCAAATGATTAATCTAGGTTGTATTGCACAAGAATATGCATTTTGTGTTGACGAAGACGGAAGAATTAAAAAAAGCTCAAAGGAAGAATCTATCATGTACTTCTTTTTAAAACTTCTTATTGAGCTTCAAAAAATGGGAACAGTTCCTGCTATGGATATAAATAAATATGCTGCTTGCCTATCAAACTTTTAAATATTACCTGATAATTCACTGTTAATGGTTTTAGGGAATTCCTGCTTAAATTATCTGTGAGCAAAGCTTATAGTATTATCTTTATCAGAGATTTCGCTGTTAAATGAAATATTTTCCTTGTAAAAAGGTTTTAACAGGGATTTTTTTGAAAGATAACTCAGAGACTTTTGCTCTCTGAACTACGTTATCTGAATAGAAGGGTGGTCGCAAAATGCGATCACCCTTCTATTTTTGTATTGAAGTGAGTGTTTTGTGTAGGGCAGATGGTGTGATTCCTCCGGGCAACGTGAGTCATTTGAGGTTTTTGATATATAGATTTTTAATAGCCAATTCGTTCAAGTTTAAAAATAACAGGTCTGGTGCCGTCGTTACAGCAGGTTATCATAACATTTTCATCTTTGCTCCAGCCATTCATTATAGAACCGCCCTGTAGTGCTGCATACACATATCTGCTTATACAATCCCAGGCTTCGGAGCAGAACTTACCATGCATCATTCTGAAAAATTCATTATTATCAACAATAAATTCCTGCCCGTCTTCAAAAAACTCGCATTTGCCTGCCTTTGGATCAGCAAGGTATTTTTCCTGTAAATCTGTATAACACTCTCTTTTTAATACCGTAATTTTACATTTATGTTTCATCTTTATCTCCTTATCAGCTTTATACACTCTCTCATTTGATTTATTCAAAATTATCTAAATTCTTAATTTAACACAAAAATTTATTGTTGTTATCAATTTAAAAAATAAATTCAAACACGATTCCATAAATCTTTTTCTCAGAATAGTTGCTTATGACATACAGGGCTGAGTCATATTTTGAGCTGTCCGCGGGAATAGTTTTCATGATTACACCCTCAATATTTGTAATCTCATTTTTTATATTTTTAAGCACATTTACTCCTTGTTGGC
>CALUQF010000137.1 GCA_944322835.1 Candidatus Gastranaerophilales bacterium
ATTTCACGAAGCATGTATATGGACAGAATTTTACAAACACTGGACACAAATATAACAAAAAATGATGAATATAAAATATATTGTTCATTTTGTGGAAAAACTCAGGATCAGGTAAAAAAATTAATTGCCGGCCCTGATGTATTTATCTGTGATGAATGCGTTGAGCTTTGCAACGAAATCTTAGATGAAGAATTCTTTGAAGCAAAAGAAAAGAGCGGTGAGAAACCAGAAAAACATTCCGATGATATAATGGATAAACCTATTCCAAAGCCGCATGAGATAAAAGAATACCTTGATCAGCATATTGTTGGTCAAGACGACGCTAAAAAGGTTCTTTCTGTTGCTGTTTATAATCATTATAAACGCTTAAAACATAACCAAAAAGAAGATACAAATGGTGTTGAGATTCAAAAATCAAATATTCTTTTAGTTGGACCAACAGGCAGTGGTAAAACATTATTGGCTCAGACTTTGGCTAAAATGCTTGATGTTCCGTTTGCTGTAGCAGATGCAACAACTTTGACAGAAGCCGGTTATGTAGGTGATGATGTTGAAAATATTTTATTAAGACTTTATCAAAACGCGGATTATGACGCTAAGAAGGCTGAAAAAGGCATTATTTATATAGATGAGATTGATAAAATCGCAAGAAAATCTGAAAATACATCCATAACACGTGATGTATCAGGTGAAGGTGTTCAGCAGGCATTATTAAAGCTTATTGAAGGTACAATTTCAAATGTTCCTCCTCAAGGCGGAAGAAAGCACCCGCAGCAGGAAATGATACAAATTGATACAAGCAATATTCTGTTCATTGTAGGCGGCGCTTTTGTTGATTTGGATAAGATTATTGAACATCGTGTAAAAGATGGGTCTTCAATCGGTTTTGGAAAATCTGCTCCTACTCAGGCAGAAAAAGAACAGGCGGCTTCAAGAATGCTCAAAAAGCTTCAGCCGGAAGATTTGCTTAAATTTGGTTTGATTCCAGAATTTATTGGTCGTATACCGGTTTATGCGGTTCTTGATGCATTAGATGAAAAGACTCTGAAGATGATTTTAACAGAACCTAAGAATGCGATTATTAAGCAATATAAATGTTTGTTAGAAATGGACGGTGTAGATTTAGAATTTGAGCCGGAAGCTTTAGATTTAATAGCTCAAAAAGCTTTGAAACGTAAAACAGGAGCTAGAGCATTACGCTCAATTGTAGAAGAATTAATGCTTGATGTTATGTATGATATCCCAACAACGCATGATATAACCAAGTTTGTCATAACTAAAGACATGGTTGAAAAACAGGATGAAATAGATAATCAGGCGGAGTTAATTCATCTTCCGAATAACAATGCAGCGGATATATCTCAGAAAACAAGAGCTGAAATTGCTTAGTGATTAATATCATAAAAATATCTTTTGTAAGGTTTTGATTATATATGCAGTAATAACAGAAGGTAAGGCATGTGAGAGCTGGCTTCTTAAAGCTTAAAAAACAAATTTTTACAAACTGCACTAAAAATACCGCAGAGTTTTATCTGTTGTATTTTTAGTTAATAGAAATTTTATTGATTCTGGCGGTATTATAAATGTTTTTCAATGTTTGTAATAATAGAGCTTTTAGGCATAAGGCCTACCATTCTTTCTACAACCTCACCATTTTTAAAGACCAGTAGTGTCGGAAGACCACTTATTTGATATTCTTTAGCTGTTTCGATATTATCATCAGTATTTATTTTGGTAAACTTTACTTTTCCCCCAAGCTCTCTTTCTATTTCTTCCATAATTGGCCCTAATTTCCTGCAAGGACCGCACCAGTCGGCATAAAAATCAACAACGGTAAGTCTTTCATTTTCTATAACCTCTAAATCAAAAACATCTATATTTATTTCTTGAACCATATTAAACTCCTTCTTATTTTTTTATATCTTAACATAAGTATTGTATTTATACTATAATACTTATGGAGAGAATCTTGATAAATTACAGCAGGGAAGAAAGAAAATTTTTAAAATATCTACAATATGCAGATGTCGTAAGTTTTGATATTTTTGACACATTGCTGATTCGTCCTTATGCTAAGCCTGTTGATATGTTTAAGCATATGGAAAAAATTTTTTCTACCTCAGATTTTTCTAAAGAACGGGAATTCGCTGAGTTTAGAGCAAGAAAAGCTGGTATAACTAATGAGATATCATTCAACGATATATATGATTGTATTTTAGACGAATACACATATCTTAAAGAAAAAGAGCTTGATTTTGAACGGAAATGCTTAAGGGCAAACCCTGTTATTGAGAGGTTGTACAATCTTGCGATTGAAGCGGGGAAAAGAGTTATAGCGGTTTCGGATATGTATTTGCCAGAAGATTTTTTGAGAGAAGTGCTGGTTAAAAACGGGTATGAAAAAGTAGAGAAAATATATGTTTCTTCGGAATATAAAGTTGATAAAAATTCAAAGCTCTTATATGAAAAGGTTATTGAAGATTTGAAGATAAAGCCTGAAAAGTTTCTGCATGTAGGTGATAATCTTACCTGCGATTTTTATAGGCCAAAAGAATGCGGAATGAATGCTCTGTTTATCCCTAAAATCATCGAGAATAGAAATGTATGGTCTAAGCGGGCAGAGAAAATATCCGGTGCTGATGCTGATATTTTAAGAGCTATGTTTGCATATAAAAATGTAAAATACAGTTCTGATAACTATTGGAATGAGATTGGTTACTATCTTGGCGGGCCATTGGCTGTAGGATATATTGAAAAAATACGGCAGGTAAGTAAGAGAAATGGAATAGAGAGCCTTTTATTTGTATCCAGAGACGGGTATATTTTACAGAGAGTTTACAATATTCTTGAAGATAATCCGCTTGAGAATAAATATGTTTACGCCCCAAGAATACTCAATTTAAAATGTTTTTTAGACAGCAGAGAAACTCCTGATTATTTATCTGATATTGAAGATTTGAAACAGGAATGCCGGCAGGATATTGAGGCCTTTGCTGCAAAAAAGAGAGAAGATTATGCCAACTATCTTCGCAGGCTTGACATAAAAGGGAATAAAATAGCATTGATTGATATGACAACAGGGGCCTATTCTTCGCTTTATTTTCTAAAAAGATTTTTAAGTGAAAAACTGGCATTGGGCTTTTACAGCTGTGCATTTTCGCATAATACTACACTAAAGGCTTATATATATCTTGATAAGCTTCTGGAAAAAGACGATTTGCCTCTGGTCAATCTTACCGAATTTTTGATAACGGCTCCGGAGGCGCCGCTTATTGATATTGACGGTGAGAATTCTATATTCAACGAACTTAATTGTTATGCTAAACCAAGAATTGATGTTTATAATCAGGTCATGGAGGGTATAGAAGAATTTGCAGCGGATTATAAAGTTTTCTTTGGAAAATATCCGGCGGCATTTAGTTCAGATACCGTCTTTGCGTTATTAAAAGAGTTTATTAAATCCACTGATTTGCGTGATAGAAAATATTTAAAACAAATATATCATGCAAAAGATACAAGGAGCTTGGTTTATAAATCTTTGTATGACGGAATAGGAAGGTATAGTTATTTTAAAAACGAACTTAAAAATTTTTACCTTAGAAAAAGGCGCGATTATGTTGAGTTTAAGCGGTATATTAAGCACAAAATAAAATGTTTTTTGTATGAAAATACAAAGATTCGTTTTAGACAAAAAAGGGGGAGATGATTATGCAGTCGGAGCTTAATTATTATCTTCAGTATTCTAACTGGCATAATGAGAGTGTTGAATCAAAAGAAAAAGACATTTCCGTTTGGTGTGAGCTTATTGAACTTCATAATTTAAAACCTGAGAATAAAGATGCTGATATTCTTGAGATAGGGTGCGGTATGGGCAGGTTTCTGCTTGCAATGCAACGGTATGGATATAAAAATCTAAAAGGCGTTGATAACAGTAAACCTTTACAAGAGGCAGCGTTAAGAGAAAATCTTGATACAGAATGTGCAGACGGGATAGAATTCTTAAAACAAAATAATAAAAAGTATGATGCGATATATTGTTTCGATGTTTTAGAGCATATTCCAAAAGAATATCAGCCTGAGTTTTTTACGCTGATAAAACAGAGCCTGAAAGAAAATGGGTTTGCAGTAATCAGGGTTCCCAATGCTCTTTCTCCTACAGCAAGTTTTTTCCGATATGAGGATTTTACCCACGTAACTTCTTATACTCCCGTTACTATAAAATTCCTTGCAGAAAATGCCGGTTTTAATTATGTTGTATCAAGACCGGAAGTCGTTGAAGATACTGAATTAAAAGAGCTAAAGGCACCGTTTGCTGAAATTTACCGCAAACAGTTTGGGCTTACAGACTTAATATTGACTCCAAATATTCTGTCTATATTGTTTAATGATAAAAACTCGTTTGAGAGGTATAATGCGACAACGCCGCCGATTGTGAATAAATATACTTCCGGATATGAAAATCTTAATCTAAAAAATTTAATTACTTATTATGTAATGAAGCTTTTTGCAAGACTGACTTTTGGAAGAATAAAAACCTTTTTTAAAAAAAGAATTCCTTATAAATATGAAATAGTCGTTAAGAAAACAGATAGGAATTAGTACAAAATAATCTATTTTTATGCTAAAATTTGATTAAGAGAAGGTTGGGGAATTTTATAATGCCGAGAAAAAAAGAGATCGAAATAGTACTGGATACAGAGACAACGGGTTTGGATTATACCAGAGAGCGTATAATCGAGTTTGCCGGGGTGAGGCTTGAGAATGGCAAAGTAAAAGATGAATTTCAGACATTGATTAACCCTCATCAGCATATAAGAAAATCAAGTATGGCAATACATGGGATTACTCAGGAGATGGTAGCTGATGCACCGAGTGAAGAAGAAGCAATGCCGAAGATTTTGGAATTTATAGGAGATTATCCTATAGTTGCTCATAATGCTATATTTGATTATTCATTTTTGAATGAAGCGAAATTGCGTGTTACAGGAGAAAAGCTTGAAAACCCCAGAATTGATACTCAAACAATGTTTAAAGAGATTGCGCCGGATTTGGAATCGCACGGGCTTGAAGCTTTGACAAACAGATTTAATGTTGAACTTAAAAATCACCATAGAGCAATGGCTGATGCAATGGGGCTTGCTCTTGCTTATCCGAAGCTTAAGAAACTTTATCTTCAAAGATTGGATTGGCAGAGAAAACAGCTTGATAATGTAGACTACCTGTTTGACAGATATTTAAGA
>CALUQF010000138.1 GCA_944322835.1 Candidatus Gastranaerophilales bacterium
TCCAACTCGTCCTGAAACGGAGAAATTGAAGTCAACTTATCCATTATAGCAGGTAATTTTTCTATTACATAATCAACATCTTTTTCAGTCGTAAACCTTGAGAGGCTAAATCTTATAGAACCGTGAAGAGCCGTAAAAGGTATTCCCATTGCTCTTAGAACATGGCTCGGCTCAAGCGACCCTGATGTGCATGCGCTTCCAGAGCTTGCACAAACGCCGATGTCGCTGAGGTGCAAAAGAATCAACTCTCCTTCAACGTATTCAAACCCGATATTAGAAGTATTTGGCACTCTGTTTTTAACTCCGGTATTTAACCTTGCATTGAATACATTCTTCAAAATACCTTCTTCTAATCTATCTCTGAGCCTTTTAACCTCTTTAAGCTCATAATTGAGCGACTCTTGAGCAAGTTCAGCCGCCTTTCCGATACCAACGATATACGGAACATTTTCAGTTCCTGCCCTCAAGCCTCTTTCTTGATGCCCGCCGTTGATTAGCGGAGTAAATCTAACATCTGGTTTTACATACAAAACACCGATACCTTTAGGCGCGTGAAATTTGTGTCCGGAAATTCCAAGTAAATCAATTTTTGTATCCTTAACATTTATTGGAATCTTACCGGCTGCTTGAACCGCATCAACAAAGAATCGTGTTTCCGGAGATTTTGACTTAATGTATTCGGCGATTTCTTCAACAGGGTTGATGACGCCGATTTCGTTATTTGCCCACATTACAGAGACTAAAGCCGTATCTTTTCTTAATTTTGCTTTCAATTCTTCAACATCAAGCTCGCCTTGAGAATTTACACCAATGTAGTCAACCTCATACCCGTTTTTTTCAAACTCTTTGTATGTATTTAAAACCGCAGGGTGCTCAACTTTTGTCGTAATTATATGTTTCTTTTCTCTGTTACAGTTTAAAACGCCTTTAATCGCTGTATTAGCTGATTCTGAACCGCAAGAGGTGAAGAAAATATCCTTTTCGTTTTCTGCGCCCAAAAAATCTCTTACTTTAACCCGTGCCTCCTTAATTGCAGAAGCCGGCTTTTTAGCAAAATCGTACATACTTGAAGGATTTGCGTATTCTTCCTTGAGATACGGGAGCATCTCTTCTAAAACCCTCTCATCAACCTTTGTAGTTGCATTATTGTCTAAATATATCATAGTTTTATCCTTTATCTAAAAAATGCAGATTGAACATTGCTCAACACTAACTTTTATATAAGTAAATCTACAATCTTCCTCTTTATTTTTGTCCACAAATTCTCTTTTGGCTCAATTATCTTATACTCGCCCATATCTTCATAAAGTTCAATTTTCCTTTGAGCAGACTTTTCTCTTTGAGCCTGATGGTAAAGACTTTTTGCCTGCGGATTAGAATATTCATATATAACTTCACGTGTTCTTGTCATAAAGAAATTTTCCGGCTTAGGTTCAATTACTGTCACCGGACGCCGAAACTTTTTTGCTTGAAAGTTTTGATTATTAATGGCTTGTATATTCATATTTTCTCCTTTTGGTATTCGCATTTAGCAAAAGTTAAAGTTAGATAACGCATAGCCTGCATACTATTGTAAAACAGAAAATTGATAATTGCTATAGATAATATTTCTATTAAATCATTTAAGATTCATGCAAATTTAAAAAAGTTAATGTTGGGTAGTATACGACCTTGCTTTGTGTTATCAAGAGTTATCTTTGGCTTAATTTTATGCTAAACTTAGAACAATGAAAGAACTGGATTTTATTGAGATAATAAAAAGACAAACCGGTAATAATTTTATAGGCGATGATTGCGCCTATCTTAAAGATTTGGGGATTGTAGTTTCTCAAGACAGTCTTGTGGAGGATGTACATTTTAAGCTTAGCTGGTGTACGCCTTATCAGCTCGGATACAAAGCTGTAACTGTTAATATAAGCGATATTTTAGCCTCAGGAGCTATTCCTGCCTATATAACAGTAGCTCTCTCTTTGCCTTCATACATAGAAGCCGCTTTTGTGGAGGATTTCTATAAAGGAGCTGAATCTGCTCTAAGAGGGGCTCAAATTATTGGCGGAGATATTACGGGATCTGATAAAGTATATGTTTCTATAACTGCAATCGGGCTTGCAAAAGGAAGAAAGATTTCTTCAAGAAAAAATGCTAAAGAGGGCTATGTTGTAATAACAAAAGGAGATTTTGGAAAAAGTTCGTTGGGATTAAAAGAGTTAATGCTTGGAGGGAATAATAATGATTTAATCAAGGCCCATTTAGAGCCTGAATTGGAAGAAAAATTTGCGTTTGAGATAGCAGCTCAAATACAAGACGATTATGCAATGATGGACACATCAGACGGACTAGCAGATGCATTGTTTAAGATTGCAGTAGAAAGCGAAGTCTCAATAGATGCAAGATATATTGAAGGAATGTTCGGGGCTGAAGATTACAAGCTTGTCGCGGCGGTTCCGGAGAGTTTTTTAAGCAAGATATCAGATTATTATATTATAGGAAAAGTTGTAAAAAAATCTGATTATGTTCTTGATATAGATGGCAAAAAATATAGTAAGTATGATGAATTAGGAGTTTACAATCATTTTAAGGAGGAAAAATGAACAAGTTTTCATTGATAATAACAGCCGGAGGAACGTCTTCCAGATACGGAGGAGAAAATAAGCTTCTTGTAAAATTAAAAGACAAAACTGTTATAGAAGAAACTGTTTCAAAATTTACTGATTTTGATGAAATTGATGAAATAATTATTTCAGCCAATATTTCTATTATAGAGACATTGAAGAATTTATTAACCAATCCGAAAATCCAAATTATTGAGGGTGGCAATACCAGACAAAAATCTGTTTATAATGCTCTTCAAATAGTAAAAAATGAATATGTCTTAATTCATGACGGTGCAAGGCCATTAATAAAAAAAGATACAATAGCGTATGTTTTGGAGGCTGTCTTAGATAAGGGTGCAGTTTCTGTTATGACCAAAACTACAGATACAATAAAAGAAGTTGATGAAAACGGCAGAATTATAAGAACTATTGACCGTTCAAAATTATATAATACTCAAACTCCTCAAGGGTTTAAAACATCAGTTATTAAAAGTGTTCATGAAAAGTTAAAGGACAGAAATTTTACGGATGATTGTTCTATGCTTGAGTACCTTGATATTCCGGTATATATAGTAAATGGAAGTTATACAAATATTAAAATAACTATAAAAAGTGATTTAGATTTTGCAAAACTCTATATTTAGTTTGCCGGACTAAAACGAAATATTAATCAAATGCTTACATTAGTTTTTTAGTGTAAGCATTTTTACGTATTTTATCGAAAAAATATTCTGTTGTATAGTTGAATAGATAAGTGCATTTTCACCTTTTATAGTGTTATCGGGTGGTAACACTATGAAAAAAATATTTGCAATAACTTTAATATTATTATATTTAATAAGCGCAGTTCCCCAGGAAGTAACAGCATCTTCTCAGGAGAGTACAATTACAAAAATAGAAAATGAATTATATGGTTTTGATTTTTCCAAAGATTCTTCCAAAAACCGTGTTGCAAGGCTTGAAAAAACTATTTACGGTCACGCATCAACAGGTGATATTAATAAAAGGATAAAAAAGCTCTCTGCTGATATTTCAGCAGACGTCATAGGTCTGGAAATCCCTCCGGTAGAAGATACATTTGCAGAGGAAGAAAAAATTGCAGAAGACAGTTCTGTTAATTATCCTGTAGTTGATGAAATTGAACAGAAAATATTTAATCAAACTTATAAAAACAGAGATTTTCACTCAAGAATTGTTGCGATTGAGAGAAAACTTTTTGGCAAAATCTATGATGTTGATGATTATTCAACAAGGATGGACAGAATCAAGGCAGAAGTTATGCCTGACAGGCTTGCTGAAGAAAAATCTGATAATTCTGTTTATATTCCGGGCAGCAGATATTATGACGATAATGCATTATCCTCTTCTGATTTAGGCGGCCTGGGCGGCAACCGCTTTGGAATGCCTTTTGGTCAGAGGAATTATTCAAGACCTTATGCGAATTATGGTGATATGACAGGCGGAGCAGCAGTCCCAGCATCAGCCCCAACATTAAATGATGAACTTGCACAGCTTGAATATGAAACATTTGGAACTTCTTTTGCAGAAGATGATACTACAAGCCGGATAAAGAGGCTAAATAGTGCAAATAAAGCTCAAAAATCCTCTTCTCGCTATGATTCATACAAATTCAGCCAGAGAATGTCAACTGCAATGGAAATAGGCGCAATGATTCTAATGATATTAGCTATGGTCTTGTAATCCGTCTTTATTTAATTAATCCGGGCTCTGCATCAGAGCCAGTAACTTTCTTTCTTAGCATAAATGTTATCTTAGGCAATGCGCAAGCCAAAAGAAAACTGCTTATGCCGACATTAGCAAGTATATTGGCAGATTTTACTTTTAATGCCTTTTTAGCAAATTTGTCAATGTTTCCGCTATTTTTTGCCTGTTTTGTAAATTTTTCAATTTCTTGCTGAAACTTTCTTATTTTTTCTTCGTCAACAAATTCTCTCGGATCTCTTACCCTGTTTTTTAAGAATTTCACACCGCAGTACTTTTCACTTAATTTAGCAAATTTTGAATCAGGATTTTGGTCTAAAAATTCTATAATATTCTCTTTCGGAAGCTTGAAGCGGTCCTCTTTAATCTCTTTAAGGAATTCTTTATCATTCAATAAATTCGGATCAAGATTAACATTAGTTCTAAAAACTTTTCCGGAGAACGAATCCAGCCCTTTTGCAATCCATATAGGCGCTACGAAGTTTAGAAACATCATCATAGACATTTTAAATCCCATCTCCATTTTTTCAAACTTATTTCTGGCAGTTCCAACCCTCCCAACAGTTAAACCGCCATCTGTAATAGCCATTTTATTAACAGTAGACATATTTGCAAGTGATGATACGATTCCTTTGAAAGAAACATTCTGTTGTTCAATTCCCTGCTTCAATATTCTTATTTCTTCTTTTTTTGCATCCTGCTTTTTCCTGATTTTATCAGTAAGAGCAAAGTTAAATTTTGGAAGGAAATACCCCATTATTGCAACCGGAATAGCTGTAGATAGTATAAACTTGCCGGCAAGAAGTTTTTGGTATAAAGATTTATTTTTTAAGACTTTTTCCATCTGTTTCACTTCTTCAGGAGCCTTATTCTTAAATTTTTCAATATTGTATTTTAGCCCCTGTTTAGAATTTTCTTTAAGC